>CAUVDL010000061.1:0-14340 GCA_963550695.1 uncultured Prevotella sp.
AAAACAAGGCAGTTGGAACTTTTTTCATGCTAAACTTATCCCGAACTCAAGTAATCTATTTGTGCTTTTGCCAATGATTTCGATAATATTGGTGGAGGATATATTCTTGTAGGTGTAGAAGAGGAGAATGGTATAGCCAAACGCCCTGTATGTGGAGTTAGTCCAAAGGAGTTAGATAAGATTATGAAGGCAATGATAGGCTATAATAATAAACTGCTCCCTTACTATCTTCCACATCCAAGTGTGGAGGAAGTAGATGGTAAGCAAGTACTTGCAATATGGGTACCTGCTGGAGACTCCAGACCTTATGAGGTACGTTGCGATGTGACGAATCCTCGTTCTGAATCAAAGAGTTATATTCGATCGGGAAGTAGTACAATAGAGGCTAAGGGCGATCCTTTAAACGAACTCAGAGAAATGGCAAATCGTGTACCCTTTGATGATCGTGGCAATAAGGATATATCCATCAAAGATATATCTATGATTTTGGTGCAAGACTACCTTCGACGTGTACAGAGTAGGTTGGTAGATACCGTACTGACACAAGACTTCTCCAAAACCCTTGAGCAACTTGACCTATGGACTGGACCCAAGGAAGACCGACGACTCAAGAATGTAGCGGCAATGATGTTTTCGGAAGAACCTCATAAGTTTTTCCCTTATACACAGGTTGATATTGTGATGTTTCCAGAAGGGGTAATCAAGAAGCCAAATAATATGATAGAAGCTCCGAGTTTCAAGGGTTCAGTTCCAACTATAATAAGAGCGACATTAGATTATTTACGTAGCAATATAGTAAAAGAACGGATTATCAAGCCTAAAAATCAAGCAGAGTCCATTCGTTATTTCAACTATCCTTACCAAGCTCTTGAGGAGGCTGTCGTTAATGCTTTATATCATAGGGATTACCAAACACGGGAAATTGTGGAGATACGCGTAGAGCCACATGAGATAGCTATCTTAAGCTACTCTGGGCCTGACCGCTCTATCTCTGATGCTGATCTCAAAGAGGCAAAACATTTAAAGGCACGTCGTTATCGAAACAGACGTTTGGGAGATTTTCTCAAGGAACTTAGTCTTTCTGAAGGTCGTTCTACAGGTATTCCTACTATACAAGATGAGTTGCTTCGTAATGGTTCTCCCAAAGCGAGAATTGATACTGATGAGGAACGCAGTTTTTTCTTGATACATATTCCTTGTCATCCAGATTTTGTAAACGAGAAGATACCTCTATTACCTGTTAATGACAGAATAAATGATAGAATAGATAATCAGATAAAAGAAGAGAAGCGCCGTAAGAGATTGCAAACTATGATTCAAATGATACAGCAAGGAAAAGTAACTTCGGCGAAACAGATAGCAATGGAATTATCTATTTCTATACCTACTGTTTGGCGTGATATTAAAATCCTTGGTGAATTAGAGATTAAGGTTAATACAAGGGGTAAATGGACCGTAAGTTATACGGTTGCATGATACAGTTGATGATACAGTTGATGATACGGTAAATGATACGGTTGATGATACGGTTGATGATACGGTTGCATGATACAGTTGCATGATACAGTTGCATGATACAGTTGATGATACGGTTGATGATACGGTAAATGATACGGTTGATGATACGGTTGCATGATACAGTTGCATGATATAGTTGATGATACGGTTGATGATACGGTTGATGATACGGTTGCGTGATATGATATGAAGTAAATACTTGTATAAACTTGTTCTGATGCGGCAAAGCAAACTTAGTTATGGAACTTTCGAACTCCATTTATTTAGTTAAAAAATACGGTAAATAGGGTGTTGAGAAACAATGGTATGCCTGTTAAAGCTGTTTCTGCGAGTGGTTTTGACGATAAGTTTCTGTCTACATCAGTTCACATGATAGCAAATTATAGGGATATTTGCTGGCATCGTTTTTAGAAGTTGAACCAACCTTATAACAATAAAATGTTCGAAGATTAAGCAAAGTGTTAATGGGTCAAAAAGCTCTGCTGGCAAAATCTATGAGCAGTTATAGGTTTTGAAACAAATATTGTATCTTTGTAGCAAAGAGCACTGATTCTACGTTAGATTGTATTTCCTACTGTGGTGATGTGCATCTTTCTTTGCAGTAGGATGAGAGTCTGCATATAAGTACGATAACTTCAAGCTCCGCAGCCGTCCTACTTTATATAGAGCCGTAGCCTTACGGCTCTTTTTGTATTGTGAGCGGGGAAGTATTCTGTAGGGTTAAATTATCAACTTGTTTCTACTCAAATCTGTCTGAAAATGATTATCTTTGCAGTGAGTATGTATAACACCGTTTTGTACTAAATGAGGAGAGCTATAATCCATATTTACGGATAAAGAGGGTATAGAATAAGATTATCTTATTGAATGACAAAACAAAGAAAACACTTGGTTATATAACTCATAATTATTACCGAGATTTTGAATATAACTAAACCATAGACTAAATGAATATAAATTATGGGGTTGAATAACAGATTACAGATTGGCGATGTATCAAACAATGGTCAGGTAGAGATTGTTGATGAGGATAGATTATGTTATTTGGTAAGGTCAACAAGTCGAGGTGCCTCTGGCTTACGCACCATTTCCAAAAAACTATTAGACGAATACGTTACCTATTGGAGAGAGCATTCTGATATTACGCCTGAGTAGCAAAGGCAGACAAGAAGTTTAGGCTCTAATGATCGTTTTGGGTTGAATTGGAGAAAAAAGCTATCTTGAAGAAATAAGTTTCTTAATCTTTTGTCGTAACAACATAAATATAGTAACTTTGTTGGTATAATGAGTTTTGATATTTTTGTAAATACAAAAGATCTTTACCACAAAATCGCACGATTGACTCTTGAATGCGTGTTGAGTTTGCCGATGCCCTCAGGTTT
Source organism: uncultured Prevotella sp. (assembly GCA_963550695.1). Lineage (GTDB taxonomy): Bacteria > Bacteroidota > Bacteroidia > Bacteroidales > Bacteroidaceae > Prevotella. Next base: position 2,901 of record CAUVDL010000061.1, read on the forward strand.
TACGAGATTACTACAATCAAAGGTCAAAGAGTGGATTTCGGAATTTAGAGACAATACCAGGTGGAATGAAACCGAATATAGATATTAGTGAAAACGAACTTCTACGTCAATCAGAGGAGTTACTTGCAGAATTGCTCAAAGATCATACAACCCAAAGAAACATCTTTTGGGCTACGGATGATTATGCCTCTCTTGGTAAGGCATATAGTTATTATGCACCTATCACCATACCTTGCATAACGGGAGAGAACGGTTTGATCATACAACCACGAGTGTTAAAGACACGAGAAGAACAAATGAGCCGAACCAAAGACAAGGCTGAGGTTTTTACGCCTTCTTGGGTGTGCAATGCGCAAAACAACCTGGTAGACGAGGCATGGTTTGGGCGTAAAGATGTTTTTAATCAGGAACATCCAGAAACCAAAACATGGACAGCCACAACGAAACCAATCTTGTTTCCTGACGATAAAACATGGAAGGATTATGTTCGATTGACCCGCATGGAAATCACATGTGGTGAAGCCCCCTATCTTGCAAGCCGATACGATACGACTACAGGAGCTTTTATTCCATTATCACAACGTATAGGTATGCTCGACCGTAAATTACGTGTCATATCGGAAAATACTACCACTACTGGGGAATGGCTCAAAATGGCACAAGAGGCATATAAGAATATCTATGGCTATGAATGGCAAGGAGACAATCTCCTGCTTGCTCGTGAGGCACTGCTCATGACTTTTATTGAGTATTACACAGAAAAGTTCGGGGAAAAGCCGCAAGACCGTTCGATAAAATACATTGCCTATATCATAGCTTGGAATATTTTTCAGATGGATGGGTTGAAAGGAGTAGTTCCCAATAGTTGTAAGCATAACGAGGTTGTAATAGAGCAAACTCTTTTTGGAGAAATGGAGCGAACTGTAATCTGTCCTGGATGTCAGAACGAGACCTATAACGGCCATAATGGTAAGCATTGTCTCATCCGAGACTGGGGAAATAAAGACCCTGTAACAGGAGAAAACAATCGAAAAATACGTTTCATTGATTTAATAAAATAACAACTTAAAATATCAACCAATGGCAACTTTTGAATCATCACTCAAACCTCGTTTGATATATGTTTTTGCTATCGATGACAAACAGCATGAGGGTAGTTTGAAAATAGGAGAAACTACTCTTGGTGATGATGCTGGGGCTGCTTCGACAGCACCCAATAGCGAAGTCCTCAACCAGGCCGCCAAGGCTCGTATTGATCAATATACGAGAACGGCCGGTATCAGTTATGAACTTCTGCACACCGAGCTTACGTTTTATATCCGAGGAGGACGTATCTGTTCCTTCAATGACAAGCAAGTGCATAATGTCTTAGAGCGTTCGGGCGTAAAACGTAGGGAGTTTAAAGGAGCTACTGAATGGTATTCCTGTGATTTGGAAACTGTAAAACGCGCCATTACTGCAATCAAAGAAGGCAAGGACAGTTTGGGGGCAGGCGAAGTGACACATACAGAGAATCCTATCATTCTCCGTCCAGAGCAAAAGAACGCAGTGGAGCGTACGATCAAGCAGTTTCGTAAAGGTAATCAGATGTTATGGAATGCCAAAATGCGTTTTGGTAAAACCCTATGTGCCTTGCGTGTGGCTAAGGAGATGGGAGCCGTCCGTACCATTATTGTTACTCATCGTCCTGTGGTAGACGCCAGTTGGTTTGAAGACTTCGGGAAGACATTCCACGACTGTCCTGAGTGGCATTATGGTTCGCATAACAAGGGGGAGAGTTTTGCCTCGCTCCAGCGACTTGCTGTTCAAGGAAAGAAATATGTGTATTTTGCTTCTATGCAAGATATGCGTGGCTCAAAAGAAGTAGGAGGAAGGTTTGACAAAAATAACGAAATATTTTCAACGACTTGGGACTTGGTCATTGTAGACGAGGCTCACGAAGGAACGCAAACCGAACTGGGAAAGGCTGTTTTAGAGCAACTAATAAGTAAAAATACTAAGACATTACGTCTATCAGGTACACCTTTCAATCTGTTGGACGATCACAAAGAGGAAGAGGTCTTTACATGGGACTATGTTATGGAGCAACAAGCCAAAATAGACTGGGAAATCAATCATCTTGGCGACACCAATCCATACGCTTCGCTACCTGCTATTCATATATACACATACGACCTTGGAAGGTTGATGAGCGAATATAGTGACGAAGAGAAAGCCTTTAACTTTCGAGAGTTCTTCCGCACACGTGAGGATGGAGGTTTTGTACATGAGCGAGATATTGACAATTTCCTCGCACTTCTGGCGACTGACGATGAAGAGTCGCTCTACCCTTACTCTAATGACACGTTTCGAAAAATTTTCCGCCATACGCTTTGGATTCTGCCAGGTGTGAAAGCCGCCAAGGCTCTTAGCCGAAAATTGGCTGAGCATCCTGTCTTTGGACTCTTCAACGTCGTCAATGTGGCAGGTGATGGCGATGACGAGGAAGAAAGCCGAGATGCACTCGAGTTGGTCAACAAAGCCATTGGCGAAGACCCTGACAAATCCTACACGATAACCCTCTCTTGTGGACGTCTTACCACTGGCGTAAGCGTTAAGCCTTGGACGGGTGTGTTTATGATGGCTGGCTCTTACAGCACTTCGGCAGCCGGATACATGCAGACCATCTTCCGTGTTCAGACACCTTATACTCATAACGGACGTATGAAGACTGACTGCTACGCCTTCGACTTTGCTCCCGATCGCACGCTTCGTGTGCTTGCTGAGGCCGCAAAAGTGTCGCACAAAGCTGGAAAGCAAACCGAGGATGACCGTAAATTGCTTGGCGACTTCCTTAATTTCTGTCCTATTATTGCCATTGATGGTGGGCAGATGAAACAATACAAAGTGGAAACCATGCTTGCACAACTCAAGCGAGCGCAGATAGAAAAGGTGGTGCAAGACGGTTTTGAAAATGGCGCACTCTACAATGATGAATTGCTCAAGCTCACAGAAGTGGAACTCAAAGAGTTTGACGACCTAAAAGGCATCATAGGCAAAACCAAGGCTATGCCTAAGTCGGGAGATATTGACATCAACCGACAGGGACTGACCAACGAGCAATACGAGGAAAAAGAGCAACTTGAAAAGAAGAAAAAGAAGGACCTTACGCCAGAAGAAAAAAAACGACTCGACGAACTTAAAGCTAAGGGTGACCAACGGCGTGAGGCTATCTCTATTCTTCGTGGTATCTCTATCCGAATGCCTCTTATGCTCTATGGAGCCGAAATGATGGACGAGGACAAGGAACTGACCATCGACAACTTCACTAATCTTGTGGATGAGCAGTCTTGGGAGGAGTTTATGCCTCGGGGTGTCACCAAGAAGGTGTTCTGTCGTTTTAAGCGTTATTACGACCCCGACATCTTCCGCGAGGCTGGCAAGCGCATCCGTGAAATGGCGCGTATGGCCGACAAGTTTACCATCGAAGAGCGTATTGCCCGTTTAGCAAGCATCTTTGCCACCTTCCGCAATCCCGATAAAGAAACGGTGCTCACGCCTTGGCGTGTGGTAAACATGCATCTTGGTGATACACTTGGAGGCTACTGCTTTATGGACGAAGACTTTGTTTCCAACTTAGATATTCCTCGCTATATTGAGCATAAAGGTATCACGACTGAGGTTTTTCATCCGCAGAGCATCATTCTGGAAATTAACTCCAAGAGTGGTCTCTATCCTCTCTATGCCGCTTACAACATCTATCGTACAAGGTTAGAGCAGGCTCGTGAGAAGTATGGAGAGGTAAATCGTGCCACGGCACTTATGCTTTGGGACTTGACCTTAGAGGAAAACATCTTCGTCGTCTGCAAAACCCCTATGGCACGCTACATCACTATGCGCACCCTACGAGGTTTCCGCAATACGAATGTGCATACCAAATATTATCCCGACTTAATAGAAAGCATTATCATAAAACCCGATAGCGTGGTCAATATGTTGCGCTCGGGTAAGAGATTTTGGAAAATAAATAATGACGAAAATATGAAGATAGACGCTATTATAGGCAACCCACCGTATCAAGTGGTAGTAGAGGGCAATGGTAGATCCAAGCCAGTATACCATTTATTTATGGATTTAGCTTGTCAGATTTCTCAACGTGTAAGCCTTATAACACCTGCTCGATACTTGTTCAATGCAGGCTTTACACCTTCGGATTGGAATAATAAAATGCTCAATGACGAACACTTCAAAATTGTTAATTACAAGGCAAATAGCACCGAACTCTTCCCTTCTGTAGATATTAAAGGAGGTGTAGCAGTGATGTATAGAGATACAACTCAGAAGTTTGGAAAAATTGGTGTATTCAAGGCTTTTCCAGAGTTGAATCAAATTGCAAGCAAGGTTGAGATGTTACACGAGAAATCCCTGGTAGAGATTGTTTATACGGAGTCGAGTTATCGCTTCGATACGAGCAAACCTGAGGTTGAACGGCTTGTTTCTGATAGGCTAAATGGTGATAAGAAAATCATTACCAATATTTTCGACAAACTCCCCGACATCTTCACAGAAGAGCAACGCCCTGATGCAATAGGCTTCTATGGACGAACTAAGGGAGGGCGCTGCTTTCGCTATGTCGATAGGGAATTATTTGAAAAGCACCCGAATTTAGACAAATACAAGGTGATTGTCCCCGAAAGCAATGGCTCGGGGGCAATTGGCGAAGTACTAAGTACACCCCTCATCGGGGAACCCCTCATCGGAGCAACCCAAACATTCCTGACGATAGGGGCATTTGACAATCGGGCAGAAGCTGAGGCATGCTTGAAATATATCAAGACAAAGTTTGCCCGCACTATGCTGGGACTCCTCAAGGCTACGCAGCATAATCCCAAAGAGACGTGGCGACTTATTCCTTTGCAAGACTTTACAGCAGCGTCAGACATTGATTGGACACTTTCAGTTGCAGAGATAGACCAACAACTTTACCGCAAATACGGATTGGAGGAGAAAGAAATCGCCTTTATCGAAGAAAAGGTGCGAGCAATGGAGTAAAAGAGAGGCAAGTCAACATAAGACTTGCCTCTTTTTGTTATCGTTCAGCGAGAGTTTGTTCGATGATATTTTGCAGCGTTGCATCTATTCCAAATAGTCGATATAGTTGGAGATTCACGTCCTGGCTGTAATCTATTATTTCATTATCGTTTGTATAGTCTAACAGGTCAGGCACAAGTTTTCCCAAGGATGTTAAAGCTTCATCGGTTAGCAAGAATGCGTAGCGTATGAAGTCCGTCTGGCAGTAAGCATAGAAGTTGCGTGCTTCCTGCTCCGTTTCAAAGGTTTTGAGGGCAACACGTGAACGACCAAAGGCTGAACGATTGTCAAGCACAGCAATCTGATTACTTCGCTTCTGTCCGCCAGCATTGGCACTTGATACAACTACTTTCCACCGATGTAAGTAGTCTGTTCCTGTTTTAATTACCGACTGGTCAGCTATATACCAACAGGCTCTCCCCGCCTTACCTGCCTTGTCATTCGTAAACAATTTTATTTCGCCTTCGCTAAGCATCATCCCTTCTTGATAAGGGCGTACCAATGTCGGATTTTGCTCAACAAAATCGCTCTCTATTGAAAACAGGCTACGAGGAAGAACAGAAGCATATATATAGTCAAGATGATGCTTAATGACAAAGGCTTGTATCTTTTGACTGATTTTCCCTGCCATCGGGTCAAGAGCCATTAAAACATCACCTGGGTTCGGCATTGTAACTTCCGTCGTTTTTCCTTCTTTGCTGTAAGCATAGACAAAGCCTTCTTTTTTCTTAGCATTATCCATAAATACAATAGACAGCCCATCGGCTATGCCGACATCTTGGAAAATATCTGTAGAGTTGGGGAAGAAATGAAGACGGCAGAGCCTTTTATCGTTAATTTGATTATAGCCAAATTCGGACAACCCCTTTCCTGAACGGTGTATCCACCGCCCGGCAGGATAAATGAGCGAGGAGAAACGTGGAGAAAGTTTGTCAGTAAGTAATTGAAAATGCTGGAATATATTTACAACAGCCTTCTGTCCATTATCAGTATCTTTCTTTGCTACGGTCAGCTGATACGGTGGGTTGCCTATAATAGCGTAAATCGGCGAGCTTTTTGCGATATTATTTTGATATAATAAAATTAAGTAATATGGTAAAATCATTCAGGCAACACCTTGAGAAAAAAGAACTATCGGACAATACAATTACAGCTTACCTATATGCTGTTGAAGACTTTGGAAGGAAGTATCCATGTGTCAATCGAAAAAATCTTTTGCTTTACAAGGCAGAGCAAATAGAGAAATTTAAGCCCAAGACAGTAAACCTACGTATTCAGGCTCTTAACAAATACTTAGAGTTTATTGGGAAACCTCGTCTCCGGCTTAAGTCGCTTAAAATACAACAGAAGACTTATCTCGAAAATGTGATTAGTAATGTTGACTACCAGTTCCTCAAAGCAAAACTCAGAACAGAAGAGGAGGAAGTCTGGTATTTTCTTGTTCGTTTCTTAGGTGCTACGGGAGCTCGAGTGAGTGAACTTGTACAATTCAAGGCAGAGCATGTGAAAGTGGGTTACTTTGACCTATACACCAAGGGAGGAAAGGTTCGTAGGATTTTAATTCCTCAGGAACTTGGTATAGAGGCAAAAGCGTGGTTGAATCGTTCAAACATTGAGTTAGGCTCATTATTCTTAGACAAACACGGCAAACAGATTACCCCACGTGCCATTCGGCATAAGTTGCAACGTTTTGCCCATCAATGGGGAATAAATCCTAAGGTAATGCATCCTCATTCTTTTCGTCATCGGTATGCCAAGAATTTCTTGGAAAAATTTAATGATATAGCTTTGTTAGCCGACCTTATGGGACACGAAAGCATAGAGACAACACGTATCTATCTGCGACGTACTGCCAGCGAACAGCAAAAAATCGTTGATAGGGTGGTGAATTGGTAAAACAACTTAGAACCTTAGAGGTGGTAGCTTACACCTCTAAGTTTTCTTGTATCTCATATAAGGCGGGAAATCAATTAGTTATGAAGTCGTGCAAGAAAAGGTGCTTATTTAGGGTTCAAAAGGGCGTTAACAAGACCTCAAAAGGGCATCTTTTACAAGCCAATTAGGCATCTTTTTGAATCAAAAAGAGTATGTGTTGTTTTTGAGATGTTCGAAAAGAGTTTACAAATCTGTCTTTTAGTCCACTCGTCCACTAACTTGTGTTCTTCTGTTACCTTGTCTTTTATTAGAAGCAACTCGTCCACTAACTTGTGTTCTTCTGTTACCTTGTCTTTTATTAGAAGCAACTCGTCCACTCGTTAACCTGTTTACTTGTCTACTCATATTACTACATATATCTTGCTTGGAATCGGTTTTTTAGTGTTGTACCTTTGCATCGTCATCAGGAATGAAGGGATGACGAACTGAGTTTTAGTAAAGGAAACAATCTATAAAAAATAATGTGTATGATTAAGAATATTGAATCAACTGAGATAGATTTTGAGGAGCGACTCTCTCCACATTTTACGGTGGGCGAGATGCTGCGCTCGGGAAAGGCGGTGAGCATGGGTGTTAAGAACGTGCCTGAGGTGAATCCTGCGCCCGGGGAGGCTTCGAGAGAGGAGGTGATAGAGAATCTTCGAGGACTTTGTAAGATGGTCTTAGAACCGCTTAGACGGCGTGTGGGACGTGTGATAGTCGTGGGAGGTTATCGCTGTGAGGCAGTGAACAGGGCTGTTATGGGCGCTGAATATTCGCAACATTTGCGAGGAGAGGCGGCTGATATTCATGTGACGGGACTGGAAATGTGTCGGAAATATGCGGCAATTCTCTCTCAAACAGACTTCGATCAGATGATTCTTGAACCGCGGGAGTCGATAAAAAAGCGGTGGATTCACATCAGTTATAGGCGTGATGGGAAGAATAGACACCAGATTCTTGGGGCAAAATAGGGGAGAAAAGGGGGTGAAAGATTTCACTTTTTTGTCGCCGAAAGTCTGAGAAATACTTTTTAAGTTACTGGCTGTAAATATTTTAATTATTTACGTGAATATCTTTTCATATTTTTAATCGTTTATGTTTATGATGAAGTATGTTTTTACGTTTTTGTGTTTTCCAACTTTTACCTTTATATTTTTATACGTTTTTGCGTTATTGTGTTTTTAGTTATTTCTTTGTTTATTTTTTTATCTGTTTAGGTGTTCATTTATTTACTTGTTTACTCTTTTACTTATTTTTACACTTTTTTGTCGCACTATGTCTTTTAGGTCGTTGTCCCTCTCCCTTCTTTTTGTGTGGAGAGGGGGTGTAGATTAGAGAACGAGGAGGGCGACGAGGAGCGAGAAAAAGGCTTTTCGGTATTTTGGAGTGACGAGGATACAGCCAAAGTTTAGGACTTTGATAAAATGTCACACAGAGAAAAGGAGGACACGGAGGAGTAATAAAAATAAAGTGATGCACGTCACGGAGGTACCGTCGTGTGTCGAGCTACGGAGGTAGTTTGCCTCTGTCTTAGTAGAGATTTATGGGTTAAGATTTCATTTTTTCATTTCAATAAATTCTTTGTTTCACTTTTTAAATTTTCAAGTTATGTCAATCAAATTTCGTATGTATCAGGACAATCGTAAGAACAGCAAGCGCAAGGGTTTTTGGTATGCCCGTGCGGTGTGTCCAGACCTTGTTGGTGTTAAGGATCTCGCTCTGCGTATCAGTGAGCGTTGCACCGTAACTGAGCCAGATATTCTGGCGGTAATCAGTGCGTTGGTGTTCGAGATGAATCAGGTTCTCAAAGATGGTAACCGTGTGAAACTCGACGGATTGGGAACTTTCCGCGTAGGTATTCACTCTCAGGGCGTTGAGAAGGCTGCTGACTTCAATGCGCAGCGTGACATCTACGGTGCTCACGTTCTCTTTGCGCCAGCGGTAACTGTGGATGCTATGCACCGTCGTGTGAAGAACCTCATTAGCGGTTTGCGTATTCAGGAGGCTGTGCAGTATGATGCGCCTAAGGCTGCCGTGAAGGCGAAGGGCAAGGGTAAGAAGAAGGAGAATAAGCCTTCTGCTGGTCCTGAGCCGGGCGAGGCTGCATCGACTACTGAGAGCCACGCATAGTAGAATGGTTTGAGTAGTGAGAGTGGGGGAATGCTACGTTTGCGCCCTCCACTCTCCGTTTAGCCCAAATTGTTCATTAGAACCTAAACATATTGTGGTTGAATGACTGATTTGGGTTTAGTATTCACTTACTTCAAATCGGTTCAGTAGCAATGTAAAGGCAGTCATAGCTGTTGACCGATTAGGAGGTTTTAATTTATAAAAATGTTATGATTAAACCTATTTGGAAGAATATTTTGCATATTCTCGTTACCGTACTCACAGCACTGGCAACCACATTGGGCGTTAGTTCTTGTATGTAAAACTCCTTCGATAAAACTCCGTCTTGACCTTAGATAATCGTTTTCCATCACTTTTTAGACTTAGTTAGAAACCTTTATCTTTATGGTTCACAGATGATTACGCTGAAAATAAGCGACGTATATGTAGGTTACGCACGACTCCGAGGGAGGTTGTCCCCGACAGCGAAGTAGGTTCTGTGCGACAAAAAAGGAGTATTTTTCTTTATTGTTCGACGGATAGGGAGGAGAGGAGAGACGGATAAGGAAGTTTGTTCCCTTGTCTTTCTCTTTTCTTTACAAATGTATTGTTTTTTCGTTCTTTTTCTTGTTTTTTTCATTGTTACTAATTTGTTTGCTGCTTTATTTCATTTGATTTTCTTCCTTTGTAATGTTTTGTAAATCAAATGATTGCAAAGTAGCGCGACAAATTAGTAACTTTCTTTGGTTGAGGCTGTTTGTATAGCTGCGACAAATAAGTAGATTGCTGAAATAATTAAACTCAAATCTGTTAGGAAACAACACATAAGTAAGGATTTTGCAACATTCTGGTCTAATGACTGCATTTTATGTTTTGAGTTAAACTTTACACTTTTTTGTCGCCGAATTATATAAATATATATTCCTTTGTTTAAATAGTAGGGTGCAGGTCGCATTTTACTCCCCTCCCTATGGGGGAGAGGCTACTTTCCCTTTACCCAATCAGTTCGTATGCTGTGCTGCGTCCTCCCTCGCTACTTTTCTTCAATATATTCTTTTTGACAAGGTCGTTTAAGTCGCGGGTAGCGGTGTCCTGCGAGCAGTGATTAATCTTATACCATTTAGAAGAAGTCAGTTTCCCCTCAAAACCATCGAGGAGCATATTGAGCACCTTTCTTTGTCGGTCGTTCAGTTGAAGGTCTTTATGTTTGTCCCAGAAGCGCACCTTCCTGATGATACGTTCTGTCCTTTCAAGTGCTGTGTTTAAAGCCCTACTAAGCGTTTCAATAAACCAGACAATCCATTCCGTTATATCCAATCCGCCGTGTTGTGCTTTCTCTAATTGGATGTAGTAATCCTTTCTATGTTTAAGGATTTCAGACGAAAGGCTGTAATATCGTTGTGAAGTATTGTCGGCTCTTGATAGTAGCATCTCTGTCACCGTACGGCAGAGTCGTCCGTTACCATCGTCGAATGGGTGAATTGTTACAAACCAAAGGTGAGCTACTGCCGCCTTTACCAGTGGGTCAATACTAAGTGTGTCATCATCAACCCATGCTAATAGCTGTGTCATCATCTCTGGCACAGCACAACTTGGTGGTGCTTCATAATGCACTTTCTGCCGACCCATTGCGCCCGATACCACCTGCATAGCCTCTTCGCCTTTTCGCCAATCGCCTACGGTAATCTTATATATACCACTATATCCTGTTGGAAATAGTGCAGAATGCCAGCCAAAGAGCCTTTCTTTCGTAAGTGGTTCACGGAAGTGCTGGGTTGCATCGAGCATCACCTGCACCACACCTTCTATATAATGGTCGGTCTTAGGCAAACCTTCGTGGTCCAGTCCTAACTGTCGTGCAACAGACGAACGCACGCTATCCCGATTAAGACTTTCTCCTTCTATCTCAGACGAATGAACAATCTCCTCCGTTAGCGAGTCTAACATAGAATCGCCCTGCTCTTTAAATCCGAACATAGAAAGCCTACCGAGTAAGTTTCCACGACGAAGACTGACCTCAGAGATAAGGGTGCTAAAAGCATTGTCTTGCCATGTCATCTTACGCAAATCTGCATCCTGCCATATATATTGATTATTCATACACTTCTTATTTATTGCAGCAAACTTACGACTTTTTTGCTATAAATCCAAGTCTTTGCGGAGAAAACAACGATTATTCTCCGCAAACTTGCGGAGAATAATTGTTGTTTAGTTTCTTTCAGTGTTGATATGCAAACAGTTACTCTTTCATGATAAAGATAATATCAGATAGTGCTGTATAATTTTGTTTATTACCTTTTAATTGGGGTGGTATAAAGGTCTTCATCTATTTTTCTTCCCCTCT
>CAUVDL010000062.1:0-13850 GCA_963550695.1 uncultured Prevotella sp.
GTTGTCGGGGTTGTTTTGGGCTGTATTGTGACGCTTGCAAGTTTCACACTGCCTACTATCTTCGATAGATATATCAATGGGACGGAATCGGAATTCATCCTTACCTTGCTTCATAACATTCAGTATATCGGACTGGCAATAGGTGCAGGCTTTATCACGCTCAGTTTGTTGTTTAGCTCGAAATTAGCAGAACTAAAAGATGAAGTTCCGAAGACATAAGATCTTCTTTGAACCTTGTAGAATGCGAGGCTATAAAAAGAAAGCACACAGAAAATAGCTATTACCGCTCTCATTTGATTTGAAGACATAAGAAAAGAGGCATCCTCACGATGAGAATGCCTCTTTTCTTATTTTGTTTTCTATGATTATCTAACCTGAATAACCAAGTACTTGCTTGTGCTCCAGAAGGTCTGTGGGTCAGTGATACGGAGAACATACTGTCCGTTTGTATCAGTTGTCAGCGTGTAGCTGCTGCTTGGGTGAGCAGTCAACAGACGAGCACTCTTGCTGTAAAGTTTAATTTCCTTATTAACACGGATATCAATCTTTGTGAAGTAACCCTTGTTGAAAGAACCCTGAAGAACCTTACCACCATCGAGGATGCGTTGTGCCTTCAACTCGCTCTTAGTACCGAATACATACCAACCAGTGTTCAACTGCTTGTCCTGAGTATTGATAGTCTCAGTCTTCTGATTGCTCTCTGTCTGGAGATTCTCCTTTTCCTTAGTGAGGTTTTCCTTCTCTGCTGTAAGGTTCTCCTTATCAGTCTTGAGATTAGTAACATCTGTATTCAGACCAGTGATAGTTTCATCAAGTTCCTTAATATGGATGTTCTTTGACTCAAGTTCAGCACGCAACTGCTTCAACTCTGTCTCCTTCGCACTCAACTGACTTGTCAAACGGCTGAGAGTCTGCTTCATAGCATCACCCTTAAAGCCTGACTCACGTAATTGTTGCTGTAACTTCTTGATAAGTTCACGGTTTTCCTGCATACGCTGAGCGATAAACTGGATATTCTCCTTCATCTGCTCTGTCTTGTTAGCGGCCTCACCATTCTTAGCTATAGTCACACGATTCTCAGCCTCGTTGATAGCAGCAAAACCCTGCTGGATATCATTCAACGTTCCCATCATATCGTTAATCTCATGATCACGTGCATCGATAATATTGCGCAATGAATCACTCTGTATTTCGGATGGGTTCAAAGCCGATTTCTTGTCTTGGTTGCAGGATGCCAGTGCAAGTACTCCACATACTGCGAAAACTAATAGTTTATTCATACATTATAATTTTTATCCGTTTGTTTCTTCCTATCAGAAGACTTTACTTTTTCTTTTCCTGCCACTACAATAACAAACTCACCGCGTGGTTCTGTCTCTTTGAAGTGGGCTATTACTTCTGTTAATGTCCCTCGAACGCTCTCTTCATGCAGTTTTGAAATCTCACGACAACAACTTACTTGTCGCTCCGTTCCAAACACCTCAGCAAACTGTTCTAAGGTTTTCACAACTCTATAAGGTGACTCATAGAATATCATTGTACGCGTTTCTTCTGCCAAACTCTCTAAATGAGTCTTACGTCCTTTCTTCTGAGGGAGGAATCCTTCGAAGCAGAAGCGGTCGCAAGGCAACCCACTTGACACCAATGCCGGTACAAAAGCGGTAGCTCCCGGAAGCGTCTGAACGGTTATTCCATTGGCAGCAGCCTCACGAGCGAGGAAGAAGCCGGGGTCACTAATACCTGGAGTCCCCGCATCTGAGATAAGTGCAACCGTCTCACCAGCTTTTAATCTATTAACTATACCTGCAGAACTTGCATGTTCATTGAATTTATGATGAGACATAAGACGATTCTTAATCTCAAAGTGTTTCAACAAAATACCCGATGTACGAGTATCCTCACACAAAACTAAATCAGCCTCCTTCAGGATTCTGATAGCACGGAGTGTCATATCCTCCATGTTTCCAACCGGTGTCGGTACGAGATATAATTTTCCCATTGTTGGTTGCAAATGTAGAGTAAATGAACAGAAGGACAAAATAAATTAGCTTTTTTTATATAACAATTATGTCCGTTTGTAAGGAAAAAGACAAAGTAACAATGATGTTATAATTAAAAAAAATAAACAGTACATTCCACGAAAAAAATGCACCCTTCAACAATAAATAAATATGAATTCCTCCTTACTTTTCCATAAACAAGACAGAGAACACATTTCCTCAATAACTTTTAACGCTTAACGTTTATCTATTCTTTTTTTATTATATATCTTTGCATTGATTATGACAAAGATAGACAACCATAACGGTGAAAGACGTCGTCAAGGACGCATTGAGGTGATATGTGGAAGTATGTTCTCTGGTAAGACCGAAGAACTCATCCGTCGTATGAAACGTGCAAAGTTTGCAAAACAGAAGGTTGAGATTTTCAAACCTTCTCTTGACACACGCTATTCGGACGAGGATGTTGTCAGTCATGACAAGAACGTGATTCATTCCACACCGATTGACTCATCTGGTAACATTCTTCTTCTTGCCTCAGACATTGATGTCGTGGGCATTGATGAGGCACAGTTCTTGGATGAGGGACTCACTGATACCTGCAATAAATTAGCCAACAACGGTGTACGTGTCATCGTTGCAGGACTCGACATGGACTTTAAGGGGGTACCTTTCGGTCCTATCCCTGCTCTTTGTGCCATTGCAGACGAGGTAACAAAGGTACACGCTATCTGTGTGAAGTGCGGTGCTTTGGCATACGTTAGCCACCGTCTCATTGCTGACGATCGCCGTGTTATGCTCGGTGAACAGCAGGAATATGAGCCTCTATGCCGTGAGTGCTACAAGAAGGCGACACAGGAAGAAACAAATAATAAAGTCTAAAATACTTATGAGACAGACAATTACTTTCGATAAATTCATACGCTGGACTTTGATAGCTCTTGCTATTTTAGCGGTTGGATTTATCATTAATACACTATCTGAGGTTCTTTTACCATTCTTTATAGCATGGCTACTTGCCTACCTCCTCTATCCGATCGTGAAGTTTGTACAGTATAAACTCCACGTACCGGGCCGAGCTTTAAGTATTATTGTAACCTTATTCTTTGTCGTAGCAATCTTTGCAGCCATATTCTACTTCATCGTTCCACCAATGATAGACCAAGTAGATAAGTTTATGCACATTGCTAACCGCTATCTAAATGAAACGACACATACTAATAATGTGTCAACGATGGTACAGAAATGGATTAAAGAGAATCAATATGAAATAGAAAGATACCTAAAGAGTCCAGACTTTAGAAATACTATTAAGACTGCAATGCCAAAGCTTTTCTCCGTAATAGGACAGACAGCAAGCATTATTGTCTCTATCATTGCTTCATGTATCACGCTGCTATATATGTTCTTTATCCTATTGGACTATGAGGTTCTAACAGACAACTGGATTAAGATATTTCCTAAAAAGGCACGTCCCTTCTGGGCTGGATTAGCACAGGATGTAGAACGAGAACTGAATAATTACATTCGTGGGCAAGGCTTAGTATCGCTCTGTATGGCTGTACTCTTTTGTATTGGTTTCACCATTATAAACTTCCCTATGGCTATCGGTCTGGCTGTACTCATTGGTATTCTTAACCTTGTTCCTTATCTTCACACCTTCGCCCTCGTTCCAACCGCCTTCTTAGCATTACTCAAGGCTGCTGATACTGGACAGAATTTCTGGATTATTTTTGGTTCTGCATTAGCTGTCTTTGCCGTTGTACAATTACTTATGGATATGGTGATAACTCCGAAGATTATGGGTAAAGCTATGGGACTCAACCCTGCTATCCTACTCCTCTCCCTCTCTGTATGGGGTGCGCTCTTGGGCTTTATCGGACTTATCATAGCCTTACCACTCACAACCCTTATCATTGCTTACTGGCAAAGATATGTAACGAAAGAGGGTGATGTAGTAGAAACGGAAAACGTACCTGCTGTTGCGGAGGATAAGAACGAGGAAAAAGAATAAACAAAGATACAATCTATAAAACGGAAAGAGGTCTCCTTTTCACACGGGAAAGAGACCTCTTTTTTATGCTATCTACTACTAACACCAATGGTGTTTACCATGAGCACCATGTGTGTTAAGCCTTAGCACCATGTGTGCGTTACCTTAACACATCGACTGAAGATAGAAAAAGAAGGGCATTAAGGTCACTATCATAAAGATAGGAAGACGTTAATGCAAAACAAGAAACACGTTTATAAAATAAAAAAGCTCTCCTCTTCACACGAAAAGGAGAGCTATTCTTATACAATCTACACCACTATTAGCAGTTTATCAACAGCATGAAAACTCGGCTAAAGTGGTCTTTAATGTACTTATTTATACGTAAGACTCTAAGAACTTAACTGTTCCAGAAACCTTAACAATGGTCGCTGTAGCTGGAAGGAGTACACTCTCACCTGCACGGAAAGAAATGGTATTTCCCTCTGCATCAGTAATCTCACCCTCACCCTTGAGTCCCACGAAGATGACAAAAGAGTCTAAATCGCTATAATCAAGCGTCATTGGCTCTGTAAGGTCATAGACAGAAGTGGTGAAATAAGGACAGCTAACAAGTTCTACAGGCTCATTCTGACGTGCTTCATACTGTGTGCGATAGTCTGGATAGACTGTATAATCAATACACTCAGCCGCCTCTTTGGTATGTAACTGGCGATAATTACCCGCTGCATCCTGGCGTTTGAAGTCATAGATACGGTAGGTTACGTCGCTTGTCTCCTGTATCTCTGCCAAGAAACAGCCTGCACCAATAGAGTGAATACGACCTGCTGGCAAAAAGAACACATCGCCTTCCTTCACAGGATATTCAGACAAAGCCTCAGTAATGGTATCATTTTCAACCATTTCCTTGTACTGCTCTGGTGTAATCTGCTGCTTCAAACCGCTGCGAAGAGAAGCATCAGCATCGCTTTCCATTACATACCACATCTCTGTCTTACCACGACCCAAACCCTGTGCTTGTGCCTGCTCGTCTGTTGGGTGAACCTGAATAGAAAGTTGCTCACGTGCATCAATAAATTTCACAAGCAGTGGGAACTCATTGCCAAAGCGTGCATAGTTCTCCTTACCCACCAATTTTTCCTTCAATGTGTCAACCAATTTATTCAGTGTCCAGCCTTTGTACTCGCCATTAGATACAACACTTTCATTGTCCTTTACACCTGAAATTTCCCAACTTTCGCCCACCTGCTTCTGATCAGAGGTCAAATGCTTGAAGGGTACTATCTTTTCTCCACCCCAAAGGATAGACTTCAAAAGAGGATTAAACTTAAACATTTCCATTTTTATTGCTTTTTTGATGTTTCAAACTTCCTAATACTGAAACCAACACATGGTTTCATTATGTACTGCAAAGTTACACTTTAATCAGTAGATTACCAAGAAAACTGACAGAAAGGCATTGTTGCATTCTCCTCTAAAAGACAGAGAGAAGATTGTCATATCACATGATTACACAACAGATTTTTACCTTTACTCCTGCTCTATTCCTACTAATAGATAACAAGAAAATATCCATCAGTTTCTGTGTCACGGTTTATATCAACAATAAAGCTGTTGTTTGGCTTATAGTAGAAGATAGGTTTAGACTTATTAAACCATAACTTTACAAAGTTCAAACAACAGCTTTGAGATATCATTTTACTTAATTTCAGACATTCGCTTTGTCTGTTTCTGAATTATCTTTTGTGTTGATTTGTCTGATGCAAACACACTGTAGAATCCTTGTGGCTCATGTGCTGGGTCGCAAGTGAAATCATCTCCAGCCTGCCAACGCTCATGACGAGCTTTTCCATAACCACCCCAGCCCCAGAAGTTACAACCAACAAGAAGTCCACCGTTCGTTGCATTCTCTGCAACAGCATCCATAACATACTTGTAATAAGCATCGCGTGCCTTTGTTGTACTCTTCAATGAGAACGAGAAACCATCACGAGGATAACCAAACTCTTCAAGCACAAGCGGCTTATTAAGACGCTTACAGATTTCAAGATGACTATCAATATAATCCTGAGTGTGCTTAAAACTTGCTTTAAGGTCCTCCTTCAGATGCGTCTTTCTTGCCCACTGCCAGTTGTATGGCCAAATGTGAATATTGCAGTAGTCCACATTCTTGTCAGCACAGATACGTTCAAAGCTACTATAATCACGCTCACAACCGAAGGCTCCTTCGCTTCCAAGACTGATAAGATGGTTCTGATCAAGGCTACGAACAAGTGCTGTTGCCTCTGAAAGCCACTTCTCAAACTCTGGTAAAGCTTCTTTTGAGAAAGCACGAGGTTCATTACAAATCTGCCAAGACATGATCGTTGGGTCATCAACATACTTCATTCCAGAGTATCGATTGGTACGACTAAGGATGAAGCGAATATGATCGTAAAACATTAAATGCGCTTTCTGATTAGAAGCAAACTTGCTGGCAAACTTTGTATAAGTACCATAGCCGTCTCTACGTGGTATCAAAGCAGGTCCCTCACCAGCCCACTCCAAATAGGCACCATAGCCACCACTCCATTCCCAAGAGTTGGTCAAATAAAGTACAGCAACCATCTTTCGCTTGCTCATCTCAGTTAAAAGATAGTCTAATCCTGCAAGAATAGAATCGTTATAGACACCCGGACGAGATTGCAAAACAGGCTCTATCTTATCCTCAACACCAGGCAAACCATCTGCACCAACCAAGATACGGAGGTTATTTATACCTAAACGCTGCATCTCATCGAGTTCTCGACGAAGGCGCACACGGTCTCCTCCTGGTCCTTCAGAACCAAGTATAGGTCCATACCAGAAGTTTGCTCCCACGTAATAGTAGGGTTTTCCACCACGAACAAATCGTCCGTTCTTTACTTTTACAAAGTCACCGGCCATCAAATTCACAGCCATAGCCAAGGCAATAATTGCCATAAAAACTCTTTTCATATATTAGTAGTAAGTCGAAATATTACCAACTTTACGAGCATTGTTTCCCTTTCAGGGAAGATGCATCTACTTATTTAATACACCTAAGGTGAGTTTTTCCCTTACACACATTACTACTTTTAGAAGAATAATTGGTTTTTCCGTCAAATGCGTGGACACTTTTCGTATTACTTTAACGAAAGAACCGAAGTTACTCATCAAACAAAAACATGGCTAAGACTATCAACTACCTATCCTATTAACACCCTCTTTCATTGAAAATCTTTTCACTTTAAGACTTCGAAAATTTGCAGGCAAGGATTTGAAAAATCATTACATATTTTCAAATAAAAGCTCTATAAATAACGGCAAAAACACACATAAGGAGTAGATTTGTAACCACAAGGAAATCAATTAGTTACAAAGTAACAAAGTAAAAGGTGCTTCATTGGACTTCAAAAGGGCGTTAGTTAGAGCTCAAAAGGGCACCTTTTGCAAGCCAATTGGGCGTCTTTTAAAAGCCAAAAGAGCATGTCTTAGTTTTGAACTGAATGAAAATAGTTTACAAATTTCAACTAATAAGGGAATATGTTGTTTGTAAAAGACAGATAGTCATCGCACCTAATTACATTTATCATGTTGTTTATCCCACTTTATAAAACCATTTAATTGGGGGGGGTAATCATACCATGTATATGGGTTAGTTTCATTCTATTGACAATCTACACATTTAACGGAAGAACCGAATAAATACACTTTTACTTTTTTACTCTTTAACCGTTTTACTTATCTAAACCTATCCCTTTTCTCACATTTATTTACTAACTTTGTAGCCAAATGGGCAACAACATAACAGATATAAAGCAAATACTGAACGATGAGACTGGCGAGAAACATTTCTCGTTTGAGGTTCTTCCACCTTTGAAAGGTAATGGAACAGCATCTCTTTTCCGCAATATTGATCAGCTCAAGGAGTTTAATCCGAGCTTCATAAACATAACCACTCACCATAGTGAGTTCGTATATCACGAGCGCGAAGATGGTTTATTGGAACGTCAGAGCATACGTCGTCGCCCAGGAACAGTAGCCATTGCTGCTGCGATTCAGCAGACCTATGGTATCCCTGTCATCCCTCATGTGATATGCTCAGGTGCAACGAAAGAAGATATTGAGTACGAATTGCTCGATTTACAGTTCCTTGGTATTGAAAATCTGATGCTTCTGCGTGGCGATAAAGCACGTGAAGATCGTATGTTCAAACCGACAAAGGATGGGCATAGTCATACAACAGAACTGATTGAACAGGTGAATAGTTTCAACGAAGGTGTATTCACTGATGGGTCTACAATGAAGCACCCTGGTAAGCCTTTCGTATATGGTGTGGCATGCTATCCAGAGAAACATGAGGAGGCACCTAACCTTGAACAAGACTTACGTTACCTCAAAATGAAGCAGGACCTTGGTGCAACATTTGCTGTTACACAGCTTTTCTACGACAATGAGAAGTTCTATAACTTCGTTGATCAGGCTCGCAAGATTGGCGTTACCATTCCTATCATACCGGGTATAAAGCCTTTCGCAAAGTTATCTCAGTTGAATGTCGTTCCAAAGACATTCCATTGTGACATCCCAGAAGAGCTTGCAGGATTGGCACTAAAATGTAATTCGGATGAAGAGGCACGCCTATTAGGTATCGAATGGGCTGTTAAACAGGTGAAAGACCTTTATGCACATGGTTTCAACAACGTACATTTCTATACTGTATCGGCTGTGAGCAGTGTACATGAGGTGATGAAACGATTGGTAGAGACTGGTCTTCTGCAACAGAACTGCAAATAAAAAAGAATACAAGAGAAGATGAGCTTTTCAGAAGTTATAGGACAAGAAGCAGTGAAGGAACGGCTTATTCAGATGGTTAAAGAAGACCGTCTGCCTCATGCCTTGCTCTTCTGTGGACCTCATGGAACGGGTAAGATGGCGCTTGCGATGGCTTTTGCCAGCTATTTACTTGCTGGTGACGATGTAGAGGAAGCTACGTCATCAACCATATCAAATGCTCGTGCCATGCTTCGAAACTGGGAACACCCAGACCTTCACTTCTCTTATCCGACCATCAAGCTACCAAGTATGAGTAGTGACCACCAACCAGTAAGCACGGACTTTGCAAAGGAATGGCACGGACTCATCATGAAAGGGACTTACTTCACCATGAACCAATGGATGAATCAGATGGGGGCAACCACGCAGCAGGCTATCATTACTGGTGCAGAGAGCGACGAACTTTCACGCGTCTTAGCGTTGAAATCAAGTCAAGGAGGCTATAAAGTGTCTATCATCTGGCTGCCAGAACGAATGAATCTCACCTCTGCTAACAAGTTATTGAAGCTATTAGAGGAGCCACCACAGGGTACTGTCTTCCTCATGGTATGCGAGGAACCAGAGAAACTTCTCGAAACCATCATTAGCCGTACACAGCGTATTGATGTGAAACGCATCAACGATGAGGCGATTGAGCAGGCACTCATCACCAAAAGGGGTCTTGACACTGATGCAGCCCACCGCATTGCTCGCATCGCACATGGTAGTTGGTTGAAAGCATTGGAGTCACTGGATTCAGGGAATGAAAACCGTGAGTTCCATAATATGTTCCAAATGCTTATGCGCCTATGTTACCTCCGTAACGTAAAAGAGCTCAAACGTTGGAGTGAGGTCGTAGCAGGATATGGACGTGAGAAAGAGCGTCGTATGCTTACTTACTTCCAACATCAAGTGCGCGAGAACTTCATGTTTAACTTCCGAACTCCCGAACTCAACTACATGACTTTGGAAGAGGAGAACTTCGCAAAGAACTTCGCACGATTCATCAACGAGGCAAACGTCATTGAAATCAACGAACTCTTCCAGCGTGCCAATCGTGATATCGGACAGAATGCAAACGCTAAGATTGTCTTCTACGACATGGCTTTGAAGCTCATTGTGCTACTTTTGAAGAAGTAGACAGGTAGACAAGTGGACGAGTAAACAGGTAAACAGGTTGACAAGTTATATGCTTGAAGCCTGTACAATATAATTTATAATTGCTTATCACAGCCTTCCAAACTCCTCTATCAAAGAGAAACATGGAGGCTTCCAATATATATAAAAACAAATAGAAAATAATCAATGGATTACAAAGATATGAAATTCAAGGTCTGGCATGGTTGTGACCGAGGCTTATGCCACAAAGGTTGTGGCAGACAAAACCACCAGTTGAACACATTCGACTGGCTGGCTGATGTGCCAGGAAACAACCAGACAACTGACCTTGTTGAGGTTCAATTCAAGAATACTCGTAAGGGATACTATCACAATGTCAATGACCTTGACTTGAAGAAAGGTGATATTGTGGCAGTTGAAGCTAACCCAGGACATGATATTGGAGTTGTTACACTGACAGGACGTCTCGTTAAACTGCAGATTAAGAAGTCGTCAAACGTAAAGTCACCAGATGACATCAAGCGTGTCTATCGACTTGCAAAAGAAGTTGATATGCAAAAGTATCACGAGGCAAAAGCACGTGAACACGCCACAATGATTGAAAGTCGACAGATTGCAAAGGGCTTAGGTTTGAAGATGAAGATTGGTGACGTAGAGTATCAGGGCGATGGAAACAAAGCTATATTCTACTATATTGCCGACGAACGTGTCGACTTCCGTCAGCTTATTAAGGACCTTGCTGCAGCCTTCCATGTACGAATCGAAATGAAACAGATTGGTGCACGACAGGAAGCAGGACGCATTGGCGGTACAGGTCCATGTGGTCGTGAACTTTGCTGTGCTACTTGGATGAAGAATTTCTCCAGTGTTTCGACCACAGCTGCCCGCATTCAAGACATCTCACTCAACCCAACCAAACTGGCGGGTATGTGTGCTAAGCTGAAATGTTGTCTTAACTATGAGGTTGACGATTATATGGAGGCAGGTAGAAAACTACCAAGCAAGGAGGTTGTTTTGGAAACTATGGATGGTGAATACCACCTCTTCAAGACGGATATCCTTAATGGTCAATGCACCTACTCTACCGATAAGAACCTTGCAGCCAATCTCGAGACAATCAGTGCAGAGCGTGCAAAGGAAATTATCGAACTGAACCGACGTGGTGAGAAGCCACTTTCACTCCTTGAAGATGGTAAGGCAAAACCTGCTAAGAAGCCTGTTGACCTCCTTGCTGGTGCTGACCTCAGTCGATTTGATAAGGCTAAGAAGCGCAAAAAGAACAACCAACCACGCAACAATAACGGTCAGCAAGGTGGTAGACCACAACGCGACAACCGCCGTAATCAGCGTGATGGACAAGACAACTACCGTCAGCCAAATGACAACAGGCGTCCACAAAACGATAACCATCGCCCACAGAATGGTAATCGTCGTCCTTATAATGGTCCTCGTCCTGCACAACAGCAGAACGAAGGGACTCCTCAGAACAGTAGAAATGAAGGCAGACAGCCTCAGTAAACGGAAAGAAAATAAGAATGAAACATAAGGTTTCCACCTTATTATGTATCATTGCACTCATGGTAATTACCATGGGTGCTGCTTCATGCAGTGATCCACGCACTTACGACAAATATAGAAGTGTGTCATTACAAGGTTGGTCACGCAATGATACACTTTCTTTTGATATTCCCCGCCAATGGGAGGGTAAATATCAGTTAGACCTCTGCCTACGTGCTGCACAGACTTATCCTTACCGCAATATAAGTATGATTATTGAGCGGAAAGTAATCTATTATAGACAACGTAAGAAGCGGGAAAAAACTTACAATGATACCATTAATTGTGAGATTATTAACGACAAGGGAATATTAGCAGGACAGAAAGGTATCACAAGTACCGAGATACGCCAAGCAATTACCTCCTTCCGTCTCAACCGCAATGACTCCATGCACGTCACGATACATCATATCATGAGCCGTGAGTCACTCCCTGGTATCAGCGATGTGGGTATCAGACTTCTTAAAAATAAATATTAGGCACAACATGATAAGGGCTGTTTCATCTCCATACATTGGAACTTTGAAGCAGCCTTTACCTATATTAGAATAAGCCTAAGTAGCACCAGACTAAGCTATAATATCATATTTAGCGAGTATTAGTATCGTACTCTCCTTCATCACATGATAATAAGTTGCTCAACTTCCCATATTCTAAAATGCTGATAATTCTTAACACAAGGCGTGTTGATGCTTAGCACGTGTGGTGCGGAGGCATAACACCAATGGTGCGGAACACAAAACACCGTGCAGAAAATAGTGCAAACAAAACCAACTTATTATTAGTAGAAAGCTATACCACTCTATAATAAAAAACGCTTTTTGATGTATAGACTTATTCTCCTAAATAAAATGAGAAGTATCTATCAAAAAGATAAATTGTATTCCTTTTCTTAAAACTATCCAAGCGTAATCCTATCCCCTACTGACGGATAAGATTACGCCCAGCATCTATACGAAGAAAGATAAATAGGAGCAAAGTAAAGCCCCAAAGAGAAGAACCTCCATAACTGAAGAAAGGTAACGGAATACCAATAACCGGCGTTAATCCCAATACCATCCCGACGTTGATAAAGACATGGAATAGGAAGATTCCCGCGACACAATACCCATAGACTCGCCCAAACTTAAAGGGTTGTCGGTCGGCAAGGTACATTAGTCGGAGTATTAGAAAGAGGAATAGCACAAGTACAGAGGCTGAACCGAGGAAACCCTCCTCCTCACCTACAGTACAGAAGATAAAATCTGTATCCTGCTCAGGCACAAACTTCAACTTAGTTTGCGTACCATTCAAGAATCCTTTACCCTGCAAGCCACCAGAACCGATAGCAATCTCACTCTGATGCACATTATATCCTGCTCCTGCAAGGTCTTCATCCAAGCCTAAAAGTACGTTGATACGCACTCTCTGGTGTGGCTGCATGACATCGTTCAACACATAGTCTGCTGAATAGAAAAAAGCAATTGATCCCAAAGCAAACAATGCTATATAGAAGTAGTTAGCAAAGCGAGTGTTCATCGCATTATAGACTAAATAGCCAATAACACATGCCGATAAAACTAACTGTACCCAAACAACGTCAAACGGAATAACAAACTCTGAAAAGAGTAAGGCAAGCCCCGTAATTCCAAAGACATAAGTTAGCAACAAGCGCGTACGTCCTTTATCGCCCACATAAACCCACACCATGACAGAAGAAAATATCTGAACAAGTAGTAGTACGACAAACTTTCCTAAGGACGTAGGTGTATCCCATAACAATATATCCTCATACTTGACTCCAACAACAAAATAAACAATCATTGCAAGACCCGTAAACAGAAATGCACCAGACATACCTTCACGATAAAGCATGAGAAAGAAAGAAAGATAAACCAAAGCAGAACCAGTCTCACGCTGACCAACTATACATAGCATTGGTAGGAAGATAATTCCACAAGCACCAGCAAAATGCTTCCAGTTCTTGATAGTAAAGCCATAAGCCGACATAAACTTAGCGATTGCTAATGCAGTTGCAAACTTAGCAAACTCGGCAGGCTGCAGTCGTAATGGTCCCAAAACAATCCAAGAACGAGATCCTTTAATACTATGCGGATTAAAGATTGTAGCAAAGAGGAGAAGTACCAATAAACCATAAATGACATAAGCAAAGGTGTCATAGAAACGATCATCCATCATTAAAAGCACAAAACCTAAACAGATAGAAGTACCAATCCACACAATCTGCATGCCCGAACGGGTTGAAAGAGAGAAAATCTCAGTATCACCATAGGTATAACTCGCACCACAGACGCTCACCCATCCAAAGGTGAGTAACGCAATATAGATACCTATCGTCCACCAATCTAATGAACGAAGTACACCTGGTT
>CAUVDL010000063.1:0-13663 GCA_963550695.1 uncultured Prevotella sp.
ACAGACTTTTACTCAGAAAAAGAGCCATTATAGAAACTGTGAATGATGAACTTAAAAACATCGCACAGGTAGAGCACTCCAGTCATAGATGCTTTGACAATTTCATCGTCAATTTATTAGGGGCCATTGCAGCCTATTGCCTGTTTCCTAAGAAACCGTGCATCAATCTCAATAGAACTTTGGACACACAACTTACGTTGTTCTGAATTCATCGAACT
Organism: uncultured Prevotella sp.; assembly: GCA_963550695.1. Taxonomy (GTDB): domain Bacteria; phylum Bacteroidota; class Bacteroidia; order Bacteroidales; family Bacteroidaceae; genus Prevotella. Next base: position 219 of record CAUVDL010000063.1, read on the forward strand.
CACGTTAATTGCATAGCTCCGTGGAAAAAAGATGGTGTTTAATAGGCAAGATATATCTGTTACACGCTATTCTGACGATGATAAATGTTTTTTGATTTATTGATAAAGCGATAGGTTGCTAATCGTTCTGTGTTTATCATTCATACTTCTATTTTGTAATGAAAATTCACATCATGAAAAATAAAAGATGCTTTTTTAGCTTCTAATTAAGGCTTAATTGACTTGTAAGAGATGCCCTTTTGAGGTCTTACTAACGCCCTTTTGAAGTCTAATTAAGCACCTTTTATGGAGTGGTTGTGTAACTGGTTGAAAACTAATTGGTTGTGATTGCACTAAAAATACTTCTATTTCGATGATTTACTGTGCTTTTTCATCTTCTTTTTGTCGTAATATTTTACCAGTCAATGTTTGTTTTTAGTAGTCCTTTTCTTAGTTGTGTTTAGATTATTGGATGCGCTAAATAATAGGGTAGAAAGCCTTTTTTAATTTCACTTTATTGTTATAAGTTAAAAAAAGGAGTCATGACTTTTGGGTCATAACTCCTTCTTGCATTTTTATTTTTGTCTACGACGATGGTTACCAGAAAAGTTTGGATTGAAACTCTTTGGCTGTTTCCCATTTTGCTTCGCAGATTTCCTACGATTCTCTGTTGGCTTTTCCTCTCTTCCTTTCCGTTTCTTGTTTGGGAGGTCAGGGGTACTACCGATTGCCTTAGGGTCATAAACCGCACGTGGATGTCGCTTCGGAATATTGTCGTAGAGCTTTGCTATCAGGTCACTACGACCAATGCGGCGAAGTTCTCGTTCAATATCTCGACGCGTTTCTGGCTTATACCAGAAGAAGAACTGACGCTGCGCCAGTTTCTCCTTTGGTGTTTTTGCTGAGAAGATGGGTTCGAGAGTGTAAGGATCATATCCCGTGTACCATGCCTCTGTAGAAACAGTCATTGGGGTAGGGGTGAAGTCCTGCACCTGCTCCAAATGGAAGTCAAGGTCTTTTGTTAGTACCGCCAACTCTGCCATATCCTCTTCTTGGCATCCAGGGTGAGAAGATATGAAGTAAGGAATAATCTGCTGTCGCATATTCTCCTCACGGTTAATGCGGTCAAAAATCTTCTTAAAAGCATAGAATTGTTGGAACGACGGCTTACGCATCAAACTTAGCACGCGATCTGAAGTGTGCTCTGGTGCAACCTTCAATCGGCCACTGACATGGCGTGTTATCAACTCACGAGTATATTGTCTGGCAGCCTCATTACTCTTCTCATCCTTACTCTTGTGTAGGAGAAGGTCGTAGCGTACACCTGATCCAATAAAACTCTTCTTGATACCTGGAAGTTCGTCTACTGCATGATAGATTTCAAGCAGCTTAGTGTGGTCGGTTTCAAGGTTAGGACATATCTCTGGATTCACACAGCTTGGTCGTTTACAATGCTCGCAAGCCTTCTGGTTCTTACCTGCCATACCATACATATTGGCTGACGGACCACCGAGGTCGGAAAGATAACCTTTGAAGTCGGGCATCTGTATTACCTGCTTTACTTCCTTTAAGATACTCTCTTTCGAGCGACAACTGATAAACTTACCCTGATGTGCAGAAATAGTGCAGAACGAACAGCCACCAAAGCATCCGCGATGAATGTTCACACTGTGCTTAATCATCTCGTAAGCAGGGATAGTCTTACCACGATACTTCGGATGTGGTTCACGTGTGTATGGTAGATCGTAGGCTGCATCTACCTCCTCAGTTGTCATTGTAGGGTAGGGCGGATTGACAACGGCATAGACGTTGTCAACAGCCTGCAGAATACGCTGTGCGTGTTTTTTGTTAGACTCTTCCTCTATATGTTTGAAATTCTCAGCCTGATATTTCTTGTTGTGTAAGCAAGACTCGTGGGAATGAAGTACGATGTCATTCTCTCTTATTCCGTCTGGAATCTCTGATTCTTTACAAAGATATACGGTCTGTGGAATATGCTTTAAGTCTTTAATATTAGCACCATTTTCCAACTCTTGTGCTATGCTTACCACCTGTTTCTCGCCCATACCATAGATGATCATGTCGGCACGTGCATCACAGAGAATACACTTACGAACACAATCTTTCCAATAGTCGTAATGAGTAAGACGACGCAACGAAGCCTCGATGCCACCTAAGACAATAGGAACATCGGGATAGAGTTGTCTAAGGATATTAGAGTAAACGATGCTTGGATACTCTGGGCGCAGGTTCGGTCTGCCATCAGGTGAATAGGCATCGTCTGAGCGTAGACGACGGTTGGCAGTGTATTTGTTCACCATCGAGTCCATTGCGCCAGGTGAGATACCAAAATAGAGACGTGGACGGCCTAACTTTTTGAAGTCTCGGAAGTCACCATGCCAGTCGGGTTGTGGAACGATAGCCACCTTATAACCAGCTGCTTCAAGTGTTCTACCAATGACGGCAGCACCAAAGGCAGGATGGTCTATATAGGCATCACCCGAGAAAAGGATAATGTCTAACTGATCCCATCCACGGAGTTCTACCTCCTTCTTTGTAGTAGGGAGGAAGTCTGTCAGCTGAAATCTTGAAGGTCTTGTGATTTTAGCTTCATGTTTAGCTACACCTTCTCTGTCTTGTCGCTGAATAGGTGTTGCTTTTCTATGCTGCTTTGCAGTTCTTCTATTTTCTTTTTGTGAACTCAAATGTTTTTATATTTAATTGAATTTCTTTTTAAGTATGTTGCTTGTTTTCAAGAAATTGAACCTTACTTTCGTTTCCTCTTTACAATTAAAGGACTTCTTTGTCTTCATCTTTAGAGTCTTGGTGTGTTAAGACCCATTCTTTGAAGAGTGCAACAAGGTTTTTAAGTCCAATGCCTTTCATGTTTTGGTTATAAATAACATCAAGACATAAGTCTAACAAGTCTTTATCTTTACCAGGTTCAGACTCAAGAAGTCCACGAACATTGAATTTCAATTTGTCGAGGATATCCTCGTCAATAATACCATTGGAATCAACCAATCCAGAGAGAAGTGAATACTTTTTTATTGTCTCAAGATGGCTGTCTGTCACCTCAATGCTTCGTGTTCCTGAAGCGTTTGCTTGAATTTTATACATAGTCTTTACGCTTTTAGATTATTCCTATTTCTTTGTTGTTATTTCTTCATTAAGAAGTTAACAATACCCTTCATAATGCTATTACGTGTAGGAGCATCCTTGATACACTCAAATGGGAAGGATAGTGTGAAAACACAGTTATCAGTCCCTTTATATGCTACAGCTGCTGTTTTGCCATCTGCATAAGTTAAGGTGCTGAAAGCGTTGTCAACAGGAAGGATATAGTCTGGTGTATAAGCACCGTAATGCTCTTCATTGATAGTACGATAAACATCGAATGACATTCCCATACCACTTACGATAGAGTTATAGTTGTCATAGTTTGCACCATCAAAAGTAATCTTGAGGTTGCTTCTCAACCACTCTTGCTCATCAACGCCCTGCATATCAGATGCAAGATAAGAACCACTGACAAAGAGTTTGCCACGATTATTCAGATACTTAGTCAACTGTTGACGAAATGCTGGCTTAAAGGTCTTGTAATAATACAAGCTATGACCATCATCCTTCTCATTGCCAAGGAGCAAGTCTACCATTGCATACTTGGAAAGATTGACCTCGCCATACTCAACAGCCTTACTGTTACAGCTGACGATATTGTATTTTCCTGCATGACGTAATGCCTCTGCATGGTCTTTGACATAGTTAAAGTCATTTCCAGCAATAATCTTACCCACGAGTTCTTCGCCACCGTAGCCTAAGGCATCAGGACCTTCTTTGCCCATCATTGCCTTGTTGAAGTTGGCTTGTCTTCCTGCCCATCCAGCCACAGGCCCATAGCTAAGACCTGGATCTGCTTCAAGGTCGAAACCCTGTTCCGTGCTTGTATTAACAACAGCAGGAGAAGAAAGACGACTAAAAGCATTGACAATGAGAATAGTCTGAGTTGCACCTTCATTGCGTAAAGCTGAAAGAACTTCTGTTGGGAAACTCTCACCACCACGGTTACAAGCCGTTACCTTAAAGTTGTAGACGACACCTGGTAGTAATTCTATGTCAAAATAAGAATTGCGAACGTTCATACCATTGTCAAAACCTCGTGTTCCCATTGCAACATATACGTTATAGGAGGTTGGGGTTGCGGTAGGTTCGCTGGTATCCGTAGTCGGTTTCCACTGTAATCTCACCTTGTTTGCTGATACATATTCTATCTTGAAGTTATTTGGAGCAAGTGGTTGAACAGTATAAGTCTTACCGTGCATGTTAGCTTCATATCTTAAGATAGTCTTATAAACAGAACGAGCAAAGGTGAATTTGAAGTTAGGATCTTGACCTAACTTAATGTCGGGGAAGTTCTGATGAGAGAGAGTTTCGATGATAGCAGAGGGAACTTCAGGTAAACGCGTCTCGCTATAGTTGCGGTCCCATACTGAACGAGTAGTCCAATTGATGTGGAAAGCATTATCCAAATCCTTCTTCACATTGGCTACCAACTGTTCTGCAAAAGTCTTTGAAACCTTACGTGAAAGGCCATCTCCTAATGTTTTATTGCCGTCTTGTGTAGTACAGATACCCAAGGTTCCTACGTAACTATCATCAGCTTTAACTCCAGCATCGCTGTGTATTGCCAAAGTAAGCTCGATAGGCACTTTCTTACCATCTTTCTTTTCTGGCAAATAACAAGAACCTCCAGCGAGCCAATTTGTCATCAATGAGCGGCTGTTGATGTCATCGTTATAGTCGTTAGAGCCATTACTCTTGCTAACTACACTCCAAGGTGCACCAGCCCATTGTGCAGCATATCTTGCCCCTTCAAGGAAACGAGGTAAACCACTCACTGTTCCACCACGAACAATGTTACCCATACCACCACCAAAGCGTATGGCATCAGTTGTAACAATACCTCTATGCGAGCTATGATTAGTCAGTACAACAGAGTTGTTTATACTGTTTCCCTTGTCAAATTCAAATGTACCAAGATAAACCCAAGTGCCACCACCCATACGCTGGTTTACTTGGAAATGTGTTTCTTGTCCTTTGTGGAAAACAATATACTCTGCCGCTTCTACACTCTTCTTCTGTGTCTGGTAGCTTACATATACGGCATAGCGTCCTGTTTCAGGGAAAGTAGGTTGGTAGACAACAGAGCTAATCTTACTGTTACGCTTTCTTGCCTTTACTTGTCGAGCTGTACCTGCTGTAAATGGATTCTCACCATCATTATAACTTCCATAGTGTTGTGCGAAACCTTTATCCGAAGTGGTTGCCCACTTCTTCTTCATACTCTCTTCCTTATAGTTGGTGTGACTATCGTTATCAACTATAATTTCATTCTTCTGCCAGTCTCTTTCACGAGGCGAAAAGACAATTGCTCCTGCGTTTTCAAGCATAGGAATGAGATAAGGAAGAACTATTGTTTGTGTGTATAGGTCCTCGGTAGTACTGAATAGAATAGGTCTTTGCCATCTCCATCCACCCTTCTTCGCATCATAATATCTTCCATGCGATGACCATACAGAAAGGTGTCTATTCTGTAATCCCTCTGTGATTTCATTAGGGCGAGAAACATTCTTCACCCATGGTGCATCTTCATACTCTGTTTTCCCCCATGTTGACTTACCTGCTTGTGCAAAAGTGTTTGCAATCGACATTGTAAGAAGGGCGGTACACAGCAATTTTATCTTCATTATCCGTTTAATTCTCCTATCGTAAACAATTCAGGATGCTTACCCTTAAAGTCTTTGAAATACAATTTGATTTCCTTCATATCCTGTTCCAAATTGCCAGATGGTGTTATAACCTTTGAACACTCAATTAGCTTCCTTTTATAATCTAATCCGTAGAGGTAGATGGGTAGTTGCGCTTTCAGTGCAATATAATAAAAACCCTTCTTCCATTCTGGGTTTAAACTTCTGGTTCCTTCAGGAGTAATACAAAGTTGGAACTTATCAGCCTTTATAGCATAATCGGCTAATCGGTCGGTCATACTTGTTTTCTTATCACGCCATACAGGGATTCCTCCGAGTTTGCGAAAGATAGGACCAAGCGGCCAGAAAAACCATTCCTTCTTCATAAGGAAGTTGCTCTCCAGTCGCTCAGCGTTTGCGTAAAGCTGACCAATTAGGAAATCATAATTACTCGTGTGAGGTGCAAGACAAATAATAGCTTTGTCAGGTAATGTAAACCTAACATCCTTCTTCCACCCCATAAAACCATAAAGAAGCCACTTAGCTATAGCCTGTAACATTATGCAAGGTTATTGAGTTGGTCAATAATCTCATTGACTTCTTTACTAAATTTGTCTTTTAAGTCTTTGAAATACACTTTGGCTGGCATGCCTGGTTCTACATGAGATACTCGTTTGATGTAGTTGCTGTGCATGACCAAAATAGAAGTGAGGATAGCCTCTGTATTGTCATTATCACGATTTTCACCATAGAGAGATGCTGCGATACCCTCTGTGAACAAATCACCACAAATGTAATTGATGGTGCGTTTCAAATCTCTTTTGTTGCTCATATTAATCCTAAATAGCTATATTTTATATTTTCGTTCAAAGATAAATAAAAAAAAAAGAAAAGCAAGACTTTCTTACATAAAAATAGAGTTAAAATTTTAATTTAGCGTCTTTTCCTTTCTATTATCGGATAAAAAAGGTAAATTTGCAGAGTAGTAAAGACATTAAATAAATCATTATATTCAAATCATTTAAATTAAACACATGGAAATTAGCGCATTGCAGAAGGAAAGAGCAGGCTATCAGCCAAAGTTGCCTAAGGCTCTTCAGGGTGCAGTAAAGGTGCAGGAAGGTGCTCCTACACAGAGTGTTGACAATCAAGAGGATATCAAGAAGTTATTCCCTAACACGTACGGAATGCCTCTTGTTGAGTTTGTTCCAGCTGATTCAGCTAACAATGCTAAGATTAACGTTGGTATTATTCTCTCAGGTGGTCAGGCTCCTGGTGGTCACAACGTTATTTCTGGTCTCTTTGATGAGGTTAAGAAGTTGAACCCAGAGAACCGTCTTTATGGTTTCCTGATGGGTCCTGGTGGTCTTGTTGACCACAACTATATTGAGATTACCGCTGAGAATCTTCAGGCTTACCGCAACACTGGTGGTTTCGATATGATTGGTTCAGGTAGAACAAAACTTGAGAAAGAAGAACAGTTTGAGAAGGGACTTGAGATTCTTCGTAAGTTAGATATCAAGGCTGTTGTAATCATTGGTGGTGACGACTCTAATACTAATGCTTGTGTATTGGCTGAGTACTATGCCGCAAAGCAGTATGGTGTACAGGTTATTGGTTGTCCTAAGACTATTGATGGTGACTTGAAGAATGATCAGATTGAGACTTCTTTCGGTTTCGATACAGCAACTAAGACATACTCTGAGCTTATTGGTAACATTGAGCGTGACTGTAACTCTGCTCGTAAATACTGGCACTTCATCAAGTTGATGGGCCGTTCTGCTTCTCACATCGCTCTTGAGTGTGCTTTGCAGACTCAGCCAAACATCTGCTTGGTTTCTGAGGAGATTGAGGCTAAGGATCAGACATTGAACGATATCGTTGAGTATATCGCAGGTGTTGTCGCTTATCGTGCAGAGCAGGGTAACAACTTCGGTGTTGTTTTGATTCCAGAGGGTCTTATCGAGTTTATTCCTGCTATTGGTCGTTTGATTCAAGAGTTGAATGATTTGCTCGCTGCTCATGGTGCTGATTATTTGAACCTTGACAAGGCTGCTCAGCGTGAGTATATTCTCGCTCACCTCTCTGCAGAGAATAAGGCTACATTTGAGACACTTCCTGAGGGCGTTGCTCGTCAGCTTTCTCTCGACCGTGACCCACACGGAAACGTACAGGTTTCTCTCATCGAGACAGAGAAACTTATCTCTGAGATGGTTGCAGCTAAGCTTGACCAGTGGAAGAAGGAGGGTAAGTACAATGGTAAGTTCTCTCCATTGCATCACTTCTTCGGTTATGAGGGTCGTTGTGCAGCTCCTTCTAACTTTGATGCAGACTACTGCTATGCACTTGGTTCATCAGCAGCTCAGTTGATTGCTAACGGTAAGACAGGTTATATGGCTATCGTTAAGAATACTACAGCTCCTGCTGATCAGTGGAAGGCTGGAGGTGTGCCAATCACTATGATGATGAACATGGAGAGACGTAATGGTGAGATGAAACCTGTTATTCGTAAGGCACTTGTTGAACTTGATGGTGCTCCATTCAAGACTTTTGCTGCTCAGCGTGAGAAGTGGGCTAAGGAAACATGCTATGTTTATCCAGGTCCTATTCAGTACTGGGGTCCTTCTTCAGTATGTGATTTGACTACTAAGACTCTCGAGTTAGAACAGGCTAAGTAATAGTATATTCATAAAGAAGAAATAGGGGGTAATTATATCCTCTGTTTCTTCTTTTGTTTTATACAATCTCTTGTCTTCTGCGGATCTCTATACTTTAAGTAGTTAGTAAATAGTTTTAAATTATTCCTTTGATTTCAATCTATTATTATTGTATTCATACGAGAATAATAGCATATGATTACAGATGTAAGTAGTACTTAATTGTTTTTAATTCTGCTGTCTATTGAATCTAAAAAAAACAACATATTTTGAACTTATTCAGGTCGTGTGCTAATTTATTTTCATGAAAATAAATATTTATCTTCACGTAAATAATTATTTTTTTTCATGAGAATAATTTCTTTTCTTCATGAAAAGAAATCTTGAAAGTCTAATATATATAGATGTAATGTAGAACTTAAAATTATCTAAGAGTAAGAAAATGTTTATCTCCAGAGTGCTTCATTCAATACTAAAGACTTGGATTCAGATGCCAAGTTGGATGCGTTGGGCTGGGGGATTGTGTCTTCCTATAGGGTATAGTTTTCTGTTTTACTTCTTCTTTGTATCACCTACTGGTTTCAGATGGCGTGCTATTTATGGTGATCCTGACTATCCTGCGGGTTATACAATTTATGGTATTGATGTAAGTCGTTATCAAGGTACGATTAATTGGAACCGACTTAAAAATGCACTAATAGATCGTTCGCCTATTCGGTTTGTTATTATCAAGTCAACGGAGGGTGATAGTCATATAGATGTCAAGTTCCGTGAGAACTTCTATAATACAAAGGAGTCGGGTTTTATACGTGGTGTTTATCATTTTTGGAGTAATAACTCATCGGCACGTCGTCAAGCTTATTTCTTTTTAGCAATGGTTCATCTTGAGCCAGGGGATTTACCACCAGTGCTTGATGTTGAGCATAAGCCAAATAATATTAGTACAGAAGAGTTCCAGCAGAATATTCTGACATGGTTACATATAGTAGAAGATAGATATCATGTGAAACCTATTATCTATACCTATTATAAGTTTAAGGACCAATACCTTTCTGATTCTCGCTTCGATGATTATCCTTATTGGATAGCTCACTATTATGTTCATCAGATGGAATATCAGGGTAATTGGAAGTTTTGGCAGCATACCGATGCTGGAAGGCTACCAGGTATTAAAGGGTACGTAGACTTAAACATCTATAATGGTAGCTTCTATGACTTGCAGCAACTACTTATACAAGAAGATGTTACTGACGCCCAAGTAGTAGGCAGCACCAGTCGTGATTCAATAAACGCTGACTCTCTTTCAGACCGAGCTCATTAGCTTTCTGGAGGATAGCCTCTGCGTCCTGTTCATAAAATCCACTCAGAATAATCTTTGAATCAGTTGTCATAACGCTGACAAACTCATCTATGTCTTCAAGGATAATGTTACGATTGATATTTGCTAAGATAATATCAAAGACACCACTCACGTGTGACAAGACTCGCTTGTCTCCCTCAAGCACATCTAATTCAACACTATTCAGTTCGGCATTGTGTTCAGTATTGCGTACACTCCACTCATCAATGTCATAGCTCACAACTTCCTTTGCACCGCACTTTGCGGCAACAATGCCTAAGATACCTGTACCACAACCACAATCAAGAACTCTCTTGTCCTTGAGGTCTTGGTTCATTAATAATGAAACAATCATCTGTGTTGTCTCATGGGTACCTGTTCCAAATGCCTGTTGTGCATCGATGATAATCTTCATTGGGATTGTATCAAGCTGAGGATAGTTAGCAATAGCTTCCTCCTCCATATTCTTACAGATGATAGCACAGCGGTCATCAATGATGATAGGGTCGAATCCTGCTTTCTCCCATTCCTCATTCCAATTCTTATCCTCAGCTTGATCAGCTTTGAAAGAAACTTTTATGCCTGGAATAGGCAAGTTCTGCATGGCCTCAGAGAGTGTTTCTTCATTGAAAAGATCTTCTTGGCAGTAGCCAACGAGTCCATCTGTCTCGTCCGTAAAAGAATCAAATCCAACTTCACCTGCAAGAGCTGCAATGATGTCTCTTATATCCTGAGAATCAGGTTCTGCCGTAAACTTTACTTGTATATATCTCATCTTGGTGTTAAATTTCTACTGCAAAATTATAAAAAATAGGGAAAAACCTACTATGGATTAGGGAAAATCCGTATATTTGCAACGAAAGTTGTCTTATTTTTGCATTATAAAAATAGTGTACATACATTATGGTTGATGTTAAGACAGATGTAATTAAAAAAATAGGTTATATGAAAAGATTTGTTTTTCTTTCGGTTTTATTAGGAGCTATGCCATTGATGTCTATGGCACAGGATGATCTTTATTTTAGTCCATCAAAGGAGGAACAGTCTGCTTATCTACAGAGTAAAGTAGAGGAAGACCGCCCTGTCTATTATAGCGGAATTGGTAAGTCTAATGACGAATACAATCGTCGTGGAAAGTACAACTATAAGAAAATAGGAGTTGATTCCCTTGGTAATGATATCTTTATGTCGCGTGTTTCTACGCTACATGGTGACTCTGTCGTGTTAGATACCATCTATGGAGGCTTTACACGTCAGTATGATAGAGGTGAAGACGACTTTGCATACAGTAGAAGAATGAGCCGTTTTGATGGCTTCTACGGAGGATATTATGACCCTTGGTTTGCTGGTCGCTCATCGGTCTATGTAGGTTTAGGATGGCGTTCACCTTATTATGGTGGCTGGTATGACAGTTGGGGTGATCCATGGTATTATGGTTATTATGGTGGTTATCCTTATTACAGTTACTATGGCGGTTATCCATATTATGGCTATTACGGTGGTTATCCATACTATTATGGTTATGCTGACTATGGTTGGTACAACCCATGGAGCAGATATTATGGCTATTATGGTGGTTATCCTTACTATGGTTATAGAAGAGGTGGCTACTATGCTTACAATGGTCATACAGGTACAGCTAATCACTGGGCTAACTCTCCAAGAGACTTTGGCTCTCAAGCAAGAAGTGGTTCCTATGACAACGGACGATCTTCTTTCTCAAATCGTCGTGGCAATGTAAACCAGTATGGTAACAATACATCTCAGAGTAATGATATGAGAAGCTATTATGATCGCTTCGCTGGCGCACGTCAGAATGGTTTTGAGAATCAGACACGCTCTTATTCTCAGCCAGAGCGCTCTACATTCTCACAGCCTTCACCAAGCTCATTTGGTGGTGCAAGAGGTGGTGGTAGCTTCGGTGGCTCATATTCTGGCGGAGGAGGCAGCAGCTCTGGTGGCTCACGCAGTGCCTTCGGTAGTCATAGATAGTATTTGGGATAATGAATGTTTAATTAATAAAGAATATCAGAAATGAAGAGTAAATATATTTTCTTTGCTGTTTCGTTGTTTGCTGCTTTGTCTGCAAATGCACAGGAGACATACGAGAATGCTAAGTTAGCAGGAGAGGACTTGAATGGTACTGCACGCTATGTTGGTATGGGTGGAGCCATGGAAGCCTTGGGTGCTGATATTTCTACTATCGGTTCTAACCCAGCTGGTATTGGTTTGTTCCGTCACAGCAATATTAGTCTCAGTGCTGGTCTTCTTATGCAATCAGATGGTAAGGAGTTCTCTAATGGTAAGAAGACTAATCTGAGCTTCGATCAGATTGGTGGTGTCTATACTACTCGTACTGGTCAGAAGTCTTTTCTTAACTTTGGTTTCAACTATCATAAGAGCAAGAACTTTGATTATATCCTTAATGCTGCAGGCTCTTTGAATGGAAGTTCACAGAATAAGCAGTCATATATTAAAGGTGCGCTTGGTAATCAGAATGAGGGGGGCTTTAATGTAGGTAAGAATAAAAATGGTCAGAATATTGGTTATGTGGACGCTACATCATCAGATGTAGCATATACTTGGAGTCAGATTGATTACCTTTATTGGAATTCATTGATTCCAGGTAGCACAGGAACTTATAATTATGAGAGAGCTACTGGTTATACATTAGATCGTGCTCACTCTGGTTACATTGGTAATTATGATTTTGCTGTCAGTGGAAATATCAATGACAGGGTTTATCTTGGTTTAACATTCGGTATGAAGGATGTTCATTACAAGGGATATAGTGAGTATCGTGAGGACTTTAATAATACTGGTGTTGTACTTGTTCCTGATGAAAGAAAGGTAACAGGTTCAGGTTTTGATATTACGGCTGGTGTTATCGTTCGTCCAGTAGCTGAGTCTCCATTTAGAATTGGTGCATACGTGAAGTCTCCAACATGGTATGACTTGACAACATCGAATGTTACAGGTCTTGTTTATGTTCAAGGTACAACAAATAAGGTGTCTTACGTTAGCAACTCATACGATTTCAAGATGTGGACACCTTGGAAGTTTGGCTTCTCTCTTGGTCACACCGTGGGTAATTACCTCGCTTTGGGTGCAACTTACGAGTATGAGAACTACGCTAATATTAATAGCAGAGTCAACGATGATGGATACTATGATTATTACTATAATCAGTACTACGAGTCATCAAACCCTGACAAGACTATGAATAATCACACGAAGGAAGTTTTGAAGGGCGTTAGCACTTTGAAGTTGGGTGTTGAGTATAAGCCTGTAAGCAATGTTGCTTTGCGTGCGGGTTACAATTATGTAAGTGCAATGTATGTAAATGATGCACAGAAGGATCCAGGTCTTGCTTCTTTAGGTACATCGTATGCTTCAACAACAGACTACACAAACTGGGGCGCAATCAATCGCTTCACATTAGGTGTTGGTTATCAGGTTAAGAAGTTTAATATTGATTTGGCTTATCAGTATAGCGCACAGAATGGTTCTTTTGCTCCATTCTCTAATATTAGAGATGTCTCTATACCTTCTGGTGCTACAACTGTAAAGGAGTCTAACGTTGCTTCAAACACTGATGTAAAGAATAACAGAAGTCAGTTGCTCCTCACATTGGGCTATCGTTTCTAAGAAGAAATTAAGTTAATAATAAAAGAGGGTGTGTCAAAATTGATACACTCTCTTTTTTTTGCACAAAGCCCCGAC
>CAUVDL010000064.1:0-13651 GCA_963550695.1 uncultured Prevotella sp.
ACTGGGACCTCAACGTATTCGTTACTTATAGCTTTGGCAATAAGGTTCGTTTGAATCATATCTTCAGTAATCGCTATGACGATATGGATGCTCTGCCTAAGGAGTTCCGCAATCGTTGGACATACAGTGGTGATGAGGCTTTGACTACTATCCCTGTAATTGCTTCACGTCGTCAGAACCGTAACAATTCACAGTTGGATGTAGCTTATAATGCTTATAACTATTCTGATGTTCGTATCGCAAAGGGTGACTTCATTCGTATGAAGGAAATCTCATTGGGTTACACTTTCCCTGCAGCAATGATTAGAACTATTGGCGTTAGCAGTTTAGCTTTGAAGCTTCAGGCAACTAACCTCTTCCTCTTCTATTCAGATAAGAAGCTGAACGGTCAGGATCCAGAGTTCTTCAATACAGGTGGTGTGGCTGCACCAGTTCCAAAGCAGTTCACCTTGACATTGAGATTAGGTCTTTAATATTTTAACGGAGGCTTCAGATTCAGCTGAGAATATCCAAATGTTGATAGTAACATTGGACTTTCTAACAAGGCAAATGGTTGTAAGATGATACAGCCATTAGGCAACAAAGAGATGCTGAATCAGAACCAGAAGTAATTTAATATAGAACGAATATGAAAATTAAGAATATCATATATAAGGGCAGCTTGATGCTTGCATCTGTAGCGATACTTGCATCTTGTTCTGACCAATTGGATACGTTGCCAGACAACCGTACAACTTTGGACACACCAAAGAAGATTGCGGGTCTGCTTGTGACAGCCTATCCTGACCGTACACCGACGCTCTTTAACGAGTGGATGTCTGACAATACCGATTACATGGGAGCACAGAATAGCCAGGGTAATCGTGGTGGTGATCAGTACTTCTTCTGGCAAGAGCAGACAGAAGGTGGTAATGATTCTCCTGAGCAGGTGTGGATGTTTTATTATGAAGGTATCTATAAGGCGAATGAGGCTTTGGCAGCTATTGAGGAGCAGGGCGGTCCAAAGAACGAGATACTTCGTAATTCAAAGGGTGAGGCTTTGCTCATTCGTGCCTATGACCACTTTATCCTTGCTAACGAATTCTGTCGTCCTTATAATGGTAAGACCAGTACAACAGATGCTGGACTCTATTATGCAACAGGAATTGCAGACTTCTCTGCGGCTGCAGAACAGAGTAATCGTGGTAATGTAGCTGATGTTTATGCTAAGATTGCTGCTGATATTGAGGCTGGTATCCCATTGATTAACGATACATATGAGGTGCCAAAGTATCACTTCAATAAGCAGGCTGCTTACGCCTTTGCAACTCGTTTCTATCTCTATTATGAGAAGTGGGAGAAGGCAAAGGAATATGCTGATAAGCTCTTAGGTAGTAACCCTGCCGCTTCTTTGCGTGACTATAGAGTATTACAGGCTATGCCACTGAGTAAGTCAGATCAGGCTGTGAAGATTGCTGAGGCTTATTGTAGTGCTTCTGCAGATTGTAATCTCCTTGTTCAAACCAGTGTCAGCAGTGCTGGTATGGCTCTTGCACCATGGTTAATAAGTAAGCGTTATACACTTACTAACTATTTGTCAGAGACAGAGTTGTTCCAGAGTAATAACATATGGGGTACGTCATCAAACCTCATTTGGAAGCCATTTACCGTTAATCAAGGCGAGAGTAACTTTGCTTTGTTGATGAAACTTCCACGTGAGTTCGAAGTTCGTAATACTACAACAGGCTCTGGTTATCTCCGCACATTGAACGTTAACTTCACGATGGATGAGGCTTTGCTCAATCGTGCAGAGGCCGAAATCATGCTTGGTCAGAATGATGCTGCTTGTGCAGATATGACTATTTGGATGAAGAACTTCTTCAAAACCAATGTGACCCTTACCCCAACAAGTGTACAAACTTACTTCAAGACAGTTCCATATGCATATGCTGATGCTGCTAAGATGGTTCCAAGTTTCAAGAAGCACATCAGCCCTCGCTTCACTATCGATGCTGAAGGCTCTGTGCAGGAGTCACTCTTGCAGTGCTTGCTGAACTTCCGTCGTATCGAGACAGTACATCAGGGAATGCGTTGGATGGATATCAGACGTTACAATATCGAGATTCCACGTCGTTTGATAGGTGCTAACGGTAAGCCTTCAAAGAACCTTGATTGGTTGGAGAAGGACGACCCTCGTCAGGTGGTACAGATTCCACAGAGTATTCGTGAGGCTGGTGTTGCAGGCAATCCTACCAAGGCTCTTGTAGCAGGTGCGAAGATTGAAGCCCTTTCTCAGTACAAATTGCCAGTACTTTCAGCGGTCAATCAATATTCTACCCCAGTAAGTGCACACTCTTTTTAATAGCTAATTAAAAGATTAAGAAATGAAGAAAAACATATTAGCTTTATCGCTGTTGGCGGCAGTTGCAGCAGGCTTCACAGCTTGTTCGGACGATACTTTGTCAAGCGAGAGCGTTATTAAGCCTTCTAAGGCAGCAGACACTGTTTTCGACAAGTGGCTGTACAAGAACTTCGTAGTACCTTATAACATTCAAATACAGTGGCGTTATGAGGACAATGAGTCGGATATGTCTTACTATGATGTGCCAGCCGATTCTGCTCAGTCAGTACAGTTAGCGCATATTGTGAAGTACACTTGTGTTGAGGCTTATACCGAAGCGGCAGGTATTGATTTCACACGTCGCTTCTTCCCAAAGCTCTTCAGCTTCTTGGGTGAGTTCGAGTATGAGAACAATGGAAATATAAAACTCGGTACTGCTGAGGGTGGAAAGAAGATTCGTCTCTTGGGTGTTAACCATCTTGATAAAGTCAAGAACAATCGTACCGCTTTGGATGAATATTATCTTAAGACGATTCACCACGAGTTTGTTCACATCGTTAACCAGACTAAGGACTATCCACGTGAGTTTGGTAAGGTAACCCCAACAGGTTATGTTAATGATTCGTGGCTTTCTGAGAAGTATGGAACAGGCTATGAGAAGCGTGGTTTCGTTACAGCCTACTCACAGAAGGAAGAGCGTGAGGACTTTGCTGAGGTGGTAAGTACTTACATTATCTCTACCGATGCACAGTGGAAGGCTCTCCTCAAGAAAGCAACCATTGTGGATGCGAATGGTGCAGAAGCAAAAGAGCAGCCAGGTGTAACAGCTATTGAGAAGAAACTCGAGATTGCTAAACGTTACTATAAAGAGACCTTTAATGTCGACCTTGATAAGGTGCGTGATGCTGTCATCGAGCGTGAGAACAACGTTGTTAGTGGCAGTTACAATCTGACAAATCTTAATAATTAAGAAAGGATCATTATATGAAAGCAAATAAATTATTGATATATCTCCTACTTGCTTTGCCAGCCTTTTTCCTTCAGTCATGCCAGACAGAAGAGGAGAATGTCTTTGGAAAGCCTTACTCTGAGCGTATGGACGAATTCCTTCAGAAGGCACAGGAAACGTTGGTTGCATCGCAATATGGCTGGGCTTTAGACTATTATCCACAGAGAAACCAGGCTTATGGTGGTGTGGCTTATACTATCAAGTTCACTCGTGATAATGCGATTGTGCGTTATGAGAACAATCCTGATGATGGCGAAGTAAAGTCATTGTATAAGATGAAGGAAGACGACGGACCCGTTTTGTCGTTTGATACGTACAATACCTTCCTCCACATTTATGCTACTCCAAAGGATGGTGAGTATCGCGGTAAGGAAGGCGACTTCGAGTTCGTTATCGATAGCATTGGTGCTGACCGCATCAAGATTCATGGCAAGCGTTCGTTGAACACTATGTATCTCCATAAACTCTCTGGCGAAGGCTCAGAATATATGGAGAAGGTAACAGAAGTTACCAACCTCCTTGTATTCTCTGATGTAGCTCTTAACATTGGTGGAAAGCCTTACAGACTCGTTTTCACAGATAAGAACAATCGTCAGTTAGCTATCTACGATGGTGATAAGATTGTTGCTGAGTCTGCTTATGCCTTTACTGATAAGGGTATCCGTTTGTATAAGCCTATTACGTTGAATGGCGTACAGTTGTACGACTTAACTCTTGATAAGGCTACGGCTAAGTTCACTGGAACTGGCGTAGAGTCTACTGCTTCAAACGTTGATGTAAATCTCATTGCGAATATGATAGGTGCTATCAACGCTTCTAATGGTGAAAAGACTATAACGAAGACCATTCCATATCTTAGCAAGCTCAACATCAGTTGTGATGCATCGTGGATTCAGCTCTCTAAGGATGGCGATAAGCTCACTATTAAGGTAGATGCTAATCCAATAGCAACGAATGCACGTGCTGCAAAGCTCAAGATTTCAAATGGTACTGCTGAGGCACAGGTACAGATCTTGCAGCTTGACCTTTCTGCTCTCATGGGTACTTATGAACTCACGATGACCTCATACGTACCAGCAAAGGAAGGATTCTTTGAGAATACACGTACAGCACGATTGAGATATGTAGGATCTGGTGCGAACCGCAAGTTCTACCTCAATGTTCATAGTGATTATGGCTCAGACTATGTAATCCCATTGACTTATGTGGCTTCTGCTAATGCTTTCTTGATGCAGAGTGGGCAGAAGGTGATGACCCTCCAAGGCAGAAATGCAACCTATTATATTGGCAATGCCTTTAATATTGATAAGGAGCGTGGTACAGGTACGGGTACGGGTGCTTACAACCTAATTTCCTTCACCGTAGCAGACAATGGCGATATCAGTGCGTCACTCTGTGGACCATTGTTCAGCATCATCAATGGACAGGCACAGTATACTGGTCTGACTACTGAGCGTATCATCCTTTGGCTATACACTGGTGAACCATTCACTTCTAAAAACCTTGATGGTTGGTGGGATCAATGGATTAACCCAGTAATTACCAAGAAGGCTTCTACAACTTCACCTGCCAAGCCTTCTATCTTGCCAGAGGAGTCATTCGACAATACTGAGTCAGTATTGATGCCACAGTATCTACCAAACCGTATTGCACGCTTCGATGTAGATTGGAACTCATTCATCACAACATCTGCAGCGTCTCAAGTAAAACTAAACAAGTAAGTGTTTTATGAAAAAGATATTTAATATTTGTCTTCTCCTTGCTGTTACTGCAGGCTTCGTTGCCTGCAGTGACGACAACGATGCAGGTAGTGGTTACTTGCGTGAGAACCCTGTGAAGGTCGTAAACTCAAATCTCACCTTTACTGCTGCAGCACAGAAGGGTGGGGTGAAGTTTACTGCACCCGCAGGCTCAACCGTCTCTGTCAGTGATTCATGGGCAACCGCTCAATTGCAGAACGATTCTATCGTAGTCAGTGTTACTAATAACCCAGCCGTTGACAGTCGTTCTGCTGTGTTGACAATCAAGAATGGTAATGATTCTACGAATCTACCTATCTTGCAGGCAGGCTCTGTATTCAAGTACAATGGTCCGAAGTATATCGTTGTCGGTAATGATGAGACAACGCTCAGCCTCCCTTACACAAAGGTGGGCGCAGAGCCGACAATGACGGTTCTTGACAAGGCTGATGCAGCGACTGTTACCTCTATCGAGGATAAGGACACGGCTTTTACTGCGCATATCACAGCAAATACTACCGGTGAGATCCGCACCTTCTCGCTTTGCCTGAACAATCAGGAGAAGCGTGATACGATTACCGTAACACAGGGTAGTATTGATAACTTCGTGGGTAAGAACTATATTCTCTTCGGTTATGACATTCTAAAGATGACGGCAAACACTGGTAGCATCAGTGAGTTGATGACACAAATCAGCGGTAAGTTCCAGAAGACTTCTGACAACCAGCTGACACTTGTTGCTGACAGCTCGTCTATAAAGATTCACTTCGACTTTGACCCGTCAACGCTCAGTCTGACCTTGAAGGGTGGCGACGACATTCTTTCTGAGGCATCAACTGCCGGAACAAAGGTCTACAGAACTGCTGTCTGGGATGTCGCTCATTATGCAGCCTTTGTAAAGCTTATCAAGCAGACTGAGAAGGATCACGCTGCAGGCTCGGTGAGTGATGACGACTATAATTCGTTCAACAATTCAACGCAGCCGGCTATCTACAACTTCTATGCATCTAATAAGCTGTCAATGTCGGCAATGATGGTCAATGCTAAGGAAGATGGTATCGTAGTCGGTATCCTTGGCGAACCTGGTTCCAATGTTGAGTACTCCAGAGGTCTGAGACCTTTGGCAAAGCTTGGCTTCCCGATTGAAAGCTTCACGGCAAATATGTTAGGTGTCTACGAGTATACTTCTGTATCACAGAAGCTGACCTTCAAGAAGCCTCTGATTATGCTGCAGGCTGTAATGCTCTATCATCCTCTCTCAAAGGCTACATCTGCCAAGCTTGTAAACTTCCTGCAGAAGAAGGCAGATGCAAAGTTGCCAGGCTTGCGTTTTGGTAAGTAAGCGGGATTTACAAGTTTACGGGTTGACAAGTTGCTACGTTCACGAGTTCACGGGTTTACAAGCTTACAAGTTGTTTATTCAGAACCTGTTCTTACGAGTTGACAAGTTTACTTGTTCAGAAGCTGGGCTGGATGTGTGAATGATTTAGAGAGCTTATCTGTAGACAAGTATTTCAGTCTTGTTTAGCAGATGAAACAGTGTGTTGCCAATCCAACAGTCTGACTGTCAGTTTCTCTGTTTTCCGGTTGGCTCACAATGATAAAAACGAAACTGCTGTATATTCTTCATATTTGTCCCTTTTACGGTAAATAGAAAAGAATATGCAGCAGTTTTTTGTATTCCTACTCTTGTTCCTTTGGGTTTAAACGACACTTTGCTGGTTTATTGGAGACATGGTAACAGACATGGTAACAGAATAATTAACTTTAAAGTAACAGAGTTATGTTTTGCTCATTATGCTATTATTATGCTCAAAACCAAAGAGTATGGTGTGAATTTTATTTACAATGATTCTGCTTTCAAAGCTTGAAAGCGGCATGAAAAACGCGTCTTTGACAGCCTTTGTAAGTTTCCTATAACCAGGTAGTTACAAAGTTGCTCGGTAAAAGGTGCTTAATTGGGTCCTTAAAGGGCGTCTTTAAGAGGTCAAAAGAGCATCTTTAAGAAGTCAATTAAGCGTTAATTCGAGTGTTGTTAAGCATGAATTATTTTTGAGGGTGTGAATTTTTATTACAAAACATCAGTTAGGCGAGTGTGCCCACTGCTGCCATTGGGTTAATAGTTAACCTCAATAGAAGCAGGGTAAACTCTATAAGGGTCGAAATATTCAGTACAGCTATTAATCATGTCTTTGAGGTTTGCTTTCACGTTTTTTCGATAGAGCTCTTTTCCGTTGACGATAACGATTACAGGCTTGTTCATGTCAACAAGTTCGTTGTTCAGATAAATGCGAAGTCTACCACCCTTTGCATTTGTGTAACTGCGGTTAAATCTCATTTCAATACCCCAATGCTTGTCTCGCTCAACAGCGGTATATTCCACCTCTTTGATATTAATCGTCACCACATTATTATGGATATTCATGTCATAGTAGGTGCGATTCTCCGATGGAGAGGCTAACACTTGTAGGTTGTAGAACCCCGAACGATGACGACCATCCATCTCATAGTCCTCCCAGAGAACAGTCTTTGGATATGGATTACGAACGAAATTCTTTAGCCATGGGGTAGTGAGGTCGTATTTAATATGATGCTGCATACCGGGCAAGAGGTTGATGCGATGAACAAAGAGCGGACGCTTGTCGGCATCAAGCGGACGTGCCAACTGAGCAGAATCAAAGGCAATCTGCGTATAGTGAGTTAGAGTATTGCGATAAAAGCCAGTGTCATCCGCTCCTGTGAGGAATGAGAAACCAATGTTAGCACAGTTTTCTATGGGTGCATTTTTCAAGGGTTCACCACCAGCCATTGGACCAGCTGCAGCCCAATAGTCAGCATAGAAAGAGGCAAGACGCTGACTACCATAGCCACCTTCAGATATACCAAAGACATAGAGGCGGTTAGCATCAACATTACCCTCGACAAGTGCCTGTCGAATCAGTTTCTCCCAAGCAAACTGCTTTGCTACTTGCCACCAGCGATAGTAATCGCCTTCGTTAGGAATCTGTGGAATGAAATAGAGCGAGGGACCATCTTGGAATCTGTTTCCTAAGATAAGTCCAGTCGACCATTCATGTTCCTTTGGACCAGAACCATGCAGATAAAGGAACAACGGTAGCTTTCCCTCTGCGTTTCCCTTTGCACCATAGTAGTAAGGCATGACGGCATTCTTTTCCAATGCTTCAGGTAGGTTCCACGATGCTTTTACGCCTTTCTGCAAGTCTTCAGGCTTTGCAAGTTTCTGTTCATTCAACTCGCGATTTGCCTCGCACCATGCATCCCATACCATCTTTTGGTTTTGAACGATATCTTTGTTCTTTATCAGTTTCTGTATATCCGTAGTATAAGTCTTATTACGTTGAAAGGCATCTTTGCTCTGCTGCTCCTCATTCTGTTTCGTTTTAAGCGTTTGAAGGAAGTAGTTTTTCACCATCTCCTGCATATTACTTCCTTGTGCGTGAGTGTTGTTGGCGATAGCAGAGAGTGCGAGCGTTAAGCCCACAGCTACGATAAAGTTATTGATATGCTTCATTGTTTGTCTTTGTATCTTCAATCTATTTGTTTATTTGGGTTTAACCCTTTGAATGATTTAGCTTTGCAGACAAAGGTAAGCATTTTTAGAGGATTGTGCAAGAGTTGTGGGGATATTAAAAACGGAGCGGCCCCTCCCCCAAAGGGAAAGAAGAAGCCTCACCCCCAGCCCCTCTCCGAATGGAGAGGGGAGTAATTACCGTGATATCCCTATAGAAGATACTAAAAGGTATTATACAAATCTATAATACCAATCCATCTTGTAGGGTATATCGGTGACTACTCCCCTCTCCATTCGGAGAGGGGTTGGGGGTGAGGCTAAAAGCCACCAAATCCACCGCCTGATGGTGGAGGACCTGATGGACGTCCCCCTCTTGAAGGACGCTGACCGCCACCTGGGCCCATACCTGGACCATTGCGGTCGAAGTCTGGACTATCCTTTGGTTTAGGCATAGCGTTCTTACCACCAAAGAGGTTCAAACGGTAGGTTGCACGCAGCATGATATAGCTGTTAATACTATTGTATTCAGTATCTGTACGACTCATAGAGTTGATGACACGCGAGAGGTTACTCTGCTGACGTAAGATGTCATAGAATTGCAAACTGAATGTCAGTGCATTACCCTTCAACATACTCTGTGAGATTTGCGCATTCCAAAGCAGCTCATTAGTGTTCAATGAAGCATCGCTATAACCACGACGGCTGTTCTGGTGAAGGTCGGTCGAGATACTCATATTCCAAGGGAGGTTAAGACTCAACGTACCACCGTAGGCAAACTGCCATGTGCGTAGATTGCTAACGCTCTGAAGGTTGTTCTTAGTGCGAGTATAGTCAACCGAACCATCTAACTCTAACTCTAACCAAGAGGTGCGATAGCTGGCTGCAAGTCGCTCTCCAAAGGTCAACGACTTAGTTATATTCTTCTCTAAATTGCTTGTTCTGTTAAGTTGCAGATAGCTAACGTAGCGGTTGAAGTTAGCACGTGTGAAGGTATGGAGGTTCCATACGCCAGCTGAGTCGATACTTGTATTGTACATCAATCCCGCATCAGCATTCCAGTTACCATTTACGTTGATAGGCTGGATGGTACGTGCACCTGTAATCGCATCGTAAGTCACACTGTTGCCAATCGCATTTCGTGTTGTAGAGAAGTTGGCAAAGGTCATCAATGCCTGTGAATGACTCTGCTTGTACGTGTTATAGAACAAGCGGAAGTTATTGTTGAAGGCTGGCTTCAATCCTGGGTTACCAACAGAGATGTTCTGTGGGTCAGTATTGTCGACAATGCTGAGCAACCGGCTCATCGTAGGCTGAGTAATTGTACCCTTATAGTTGATACGCAGGTTGCTCTGCTCGCTGAACTTGTAACGGAAGTCGAAAGTAGGACTCCAGTTGAATACTGTGCGTGCTGTGTCAACGTGTACGCCAAGGTAATCCTGCATATAAGTAGAGTGCTGTGGCTGGAACATCACACCCACGTTCATCTTCCACTTGTCACGAATCATTCGCATCATTACCTGCATGTCGTGTGTGTAGGTGCGATACTCAGAGTAACGACTCAAATTATCATCGAGATAGCTTGCCAAAGGATTGGTAAGCAGTCTGAGATAATTATCCCATGAGCGGTAAGCAGGCTGCAGACTACCGAACGCACCTGATGGCATAGCAGAGAGGTCGTAGGTGTCACGGTCGCTCTTTGAGAAGCCATACTTAAACTGATAGCTGAACTGCAGGTAAGTCTTGCGGGCTATTGGCTCGCTATAAGTTGCCTGCAAAGCATAGTCCCAACTCTTTGTTGGCATAAGGTTGTAACGATATGCACGATAAGTAGAGTCATTTCCGAGTGCATCTTGCAACTGGAAATACTGAATATCCTGTGTTGAGAATGTCTTTGAATCCGAATCACTATAATTACCATCTACACGCAAGGTAACGTTTCGTCCGTTGCTTGAAAGTTTGCGATTTACCTGTAGCATAGCACCCAATGAGGTTGAATTACCATAGCTTATCGTCATGTTACGCTGTGTGTTCACCATCGTTCCCAATGCTTTCAGCTGTGCGATAGAGGCTGTTGACAATGGATCATCCACTGTTTCGTATGGGTCAGCATTATAGGCAGCAGAAGAGCTAACCACCTGTCCGTCACTCTTAGTGAGTCTGAAGTTAGGGCGGAACATAATATTCCATACTGAGTCAGGACGCCACTCTAAGCGGAAACGACCATCCCAAGAGTTTGTTCTGGTGTATTCTTGTGCGAGACGGTTGCCAAATGAACCCTGTTGTGCTACGAAGTTCTCACTTGATACACGTGTATTCAGGTCGCCATTAGAGTGGTTCCAACGCACACTACCATCCCACTGCAGGGTGTTTCCATTGTCATAATTCATGTTCAGACCCACCATCTTGGTCGCATTCAATCCCTGACGTACACCACCGAAACCGCCACGTGGACCACCACCGAAGCCCATGTCGTTGACATTATTGGCTGATGCAAAGCCCATTATACGGAACTTATTGTTGAAATAAGCGCCCATCGCCTTCTCTGAATAGCGGTTATGCGTACCGATACCGAGGTCAATATTAGAGAATAAACCCTTGTTCATCCCCGACTTTATACCAAAGTCGAGTACGGTTGACTCGTTACCATCATCGATACCCGTCACACGACTCAAGTCACTCTTTTGGTCGTAAGCCTTAATAGTTTGTACGATAGAAGTTGGGAGATTCTTCATAGCGGTCTTGGTATCGCCCACCATGAACTCCTTTCCATCAACAAGAATCTTCTTAACTTCCTTACCATTAATCTTAATGGTTCCATCACTCGACACTTCCGCACCAGGTAATCTCTTTACAAGAGCCTCAATCGTCGAACCTTCTGGTACACGATAAGCCGAAGCATTGTACTGGAAAGTGTCGGCTTTTACGACAACTTTCGGTGCACTTGCCACAACTTTGACCTCTTTCAAAGTGCGTGAGTCTACTTGGAAGTCTAACTGACCCACTGCCACATCCTGCTCATTGGCAATGGTAATGTTCTGAAAAATAGTCTTATAACCTACATAAGACGCTTTCAAAATGAATCGTCCATTGCTCGGAGCTGTAATCTTAAAGCTTCCTGCCTCGTCTGAAGTGGCACCAACAACATAGCTACTGTCCTGCTTCAACAGCTGAACAACAGCAAATGGTACCTTCTCTTTTAACTCTCCATCGTAGAGTGATCCCGTTATTGTTCGGTTCTGTGCCAGCATCGATATAGAGCCAGTCAGCAGAAGAACAAATGTCAACAGTCTTTTTACCATAAGTTTATTGTTAATTTCTAAATCTTGTCGTTGAACGATATATATGACGACAAGAATGTGATAAGGTTTAATGCAGGTTAATATTTTATTGAAAAAAGATTTCAAGAGGCTTATATATAAGCGGTGTTTGGAGTCTAAGGAAGAATGCTATTGGTTCTTTTGTGGTGTTGAAGGCATTTGATAGTAAACAACTTGCAAACACTGCACACGGAGTAAGTGATGTGCGCAAAAACATTGGTTTGAGTATTAAAGTGTGTGAAATAAGTATGTAATTCTATGTTTGTGTAAAAAGAAAAGGCGTATTTTTGTATTGAATATTAAAGGAGAAAGCTTATGAGACAGAATATTATTATATCAAAACAATTCAAGAGTGAATTGGCAACAGCCATCTCAGAATGTAAGAAGGATAAGATCTTTGTACTCGTTGATGAAACGACACGTGAGATGTGTTGGGAACTTATCAAGGACTATTTCTGTCTGAAGCAGGCACAAGTAATTACGATTGGTACGACTGATAGCAGTAAGACACTTGACACATTGGCTTCTGTATGGGAAGCATTGCAGCAGGGAGGAGCCACACGCCACTCACTGTTGATAAACCTTGGTGGTGGTATGGTGACCGATCTTGGTGGTTTTGCTGCTTCAACTTTCAAGCGTGGAATCAACTTTATTAATATTCCGACCACGTTGCTTGCGATGGTAGATGCCAGTGTGGGCGGTAAGACGGGTGTGAACTTCGGAGGATTGAAGAATGAGATTGGTGTGTTTAGTGAGGCTGATGTCGTTCTCCTTAACACCGAATGGCTTAAAACACTCGATACGGAAAACATCCGCAGCGGTTATGCAGAGATGTTAAAGCATGGATTGATAGCTGATGAAGCGATGTGGGCAGAGCTGATAAACTTCAATCTTGCTCAGCCAGACTTGCAGCAATTGAGTGGAATGCTTGGTAAGAGTGTACGTGTAAAAGAGTGTATTGTTCAGGAAGACCCACATGAAAAGGGAATTAGAAAGGCTCTGAACCTCGGACATACCTTCGGTCATGCGTTTGAGTCATGGGCATTAGAAAAGAATCCTATTCTTCATGGTTATGCGGTGGTTTTCGGTTTGATAGCTGAGCTTTATCTGTCTGTTGTGAAGACAGGTTTCCCAACAGAACGTATGCGCCAGACGGTCAACTTCATTCGTGAGTATTATGGCACCTTACCTATTACATGTAATGATTATCCTAAGCTCATTGAGTTCATGCATCATGACAAAAAGAATCGTGGTAATGAAATCAATGTCACACTTTTAGGGGGTATTGGTGACATCCGTATCAACCAGTCTGTAACCGAAGATGAGGTTAAGGAAACCCTTGACTTTGTGAGGGAAGGATAAGCTTTGACCTTTGAGGTTTGACCTTTGAACAATTCCCTTTGACCTTTGAGGATTGACCTTTGAACTTTATGATTTGGGTTTGACTTTTGAGGTTTGACCTTTGAACTTTGAGTTTTGCCCTTAACTATTTATCAAGTTCATCATACCCCACTTTAATCTATTTGGGCTCCCCTCCCTTCGGAGGGGTCGGGGGAGGCTTTCGGAGGCTTTCGGAGGGAGGCTCCTATATTCCCTCTTCCTCTGCCTTCTCCAACTCACTCTTTGGTTGTTGTTGTGGTTGGTCGCTTGGAGTATCAAGTTCTGTAGCCTTGTTGATACGCATGCGGCTCATATTATCGATGGTTACATCCAATGGTACATACTCATCGCTCT
>CAUVDL010000065.1:0-13627 GCA_963550695.1 uncultured Prevotella sp.
TGTTGAAAGCAAAAGTGCGAGCAAACGTATATGCAACTACGTTTGTTCGCACTTTGTATGTAATAATGTCGAAGGGTATTATCGATTACTTCTTCAACTTACCGTAACGGCTCATGAAGCGGTCAACACGACCTGCTGTATCGACAAGCTTACTCTTACCGGTGTAGAATGGGTGAGAGGTGCTTGAGATTTCGACTTTTACCACTGGGTAAGTTTCGCCTTCAAATTCTACTGTTTCTGAAGTTTTGCATGTAGACTTTGTAAGGAACATATCGCCGTTGGACATATCCTTAAATACGACGGGGCGATAGTTTTCTGGATGAATACCTTGTTTCATTTTATTGTTATCTAATTGTTAATAATATACTTGTTGTAGTCTTTCCTTTAACTAAAAAGGATACAGACACTTTTCAGGATGCAAAATTACGAATAATTCTGTAGGTAGCCAAATATTTTAAGTTGTTTTTTAGGCTCATTCGTCATTTCGAGTGATATAACTAAAAATATTTATGGCATAATTTTTTACCCTCTTTATGTTGTCATAAGCCTCCGCACCATTGGTGTTTACCATTCGCACCATTGGTGCGGAGCCTTCGCACGTTGATAAGATAAGAGAACTTTACTTAACTTCTACGTCCTTGATTTCCCATGTACCAGCCTTAGAAGCAGTGCTTGTATAGAGGAAACCAATGTAAACTGTTGCGTTACCTGCGTATGCAGAGAGGTTGCATGTAGCATCGATGAAATCCCAGTTAGCACCTGTAGGATAAGCTGAAACTGCAACGTCATGCCACGTTGTACCATCCGTAGACACCTGTACCTTAAACTCGTTAGCTGCATTTGTAAAGAACTTAGCTGCATGCTTGAAAGAAAGCGTCGCAGAAGTCTTACCTGCGAGGCTGAAAGCAGGAGATGTAAGACGGCTCTCAGCTGCATAGTTGTTAGGCTTCTTAAATGCAGAAGCCTTCATGCACTTATTAGTAGGATCATGCTTCCATACGAAGGAAAGGTCAGAAGGGAGAGTGATATTGTTGATAGTGAAGTTATCCATACCAGTCTCAAACTTAGCAGTAAGACCAGTAGCAGCAGGCTGAGGAGTTGTAGCGTTGCTGATAGAGATAATCTTGTTATCCTTATCAACCTCCATGATTACTACGCCCTGCTTGTTTGTGAACGCTTTCAGATTACCCTTCACAACCACAGTCTGACCAGCCTGAATATCAGTCTTTGCAGCGAAGTCAGCACCATTGAGACCCTTACCAGAGAATACTTGGAGTGTCTTGTCTGTACCATTATCAGAGATATAGTAAGTGATGCTCTTATACTTTTCATTATAAGAAACCACCTCAGAGATAACACCCTTTACATAAGCCTCGCCCGTAGCAGTCTGGTTAGCCTGAATCTTCTGTACAGCTTCCGCAACAGTCCATGCAGTAGCCTCGGTGTTCAAGTCAGCTGTTGGTGTTGGCTGAGCAGCCTTATTACCATTGAGAGAGTAGATATAGTTGCCCTGAGTGAACTCCTTAGTACCCTTGAAGTTTACAAGTTTACCATATACAACAACCTTATCACCAGCGTTAAGTTTATCATTCGCAGTGAACTTCTTGTTACCAAGCGCATAGCCACGATATACAGTCAACTGTCCGTTGGTTGTTCCGTCGTCAGAGATAAGATAAGTAGCATTACCATAGTTGGCAGCATCAATCTCCTTAACGCTAACGATAGTACCAGAAACATATACCTCCTTATCAAGGTTCTGACCAGCATCAATATACTTCAACGCTGCAGCAACATTGAATGGGTCAGCCTCTGTACCAGTTCCCGTAGCAGGAGTGGTAGGAGTATTAGTGTTAGTATTGGTGTTCTCTTCAAAAGTAACACTGTATGGAGCTGGAACATCCTCACAGCTTGTGAAGACAGTTGTTGTCATAGCCAGCGCCATCATTGAATAAATAATCTTTTTCATATTCTGTATAGTTATTTGTCTTGTTAATTAATTGAGATAATCTTGCTATTACGTCCAACCTGTGGAGTTGATGTACCTTCGTAGAAATCCAAGGTGCCAAGGATAAGAACCTTCTTTCCTACACTAATTTGAGAAGGGTCAGTGAACTTATCACCATTCAAGTACAAGCCACGGAACACCTGCAACTGATCAGTTGTTGTACCATCGTTAGACAGATAGTAACGAGCATTACCATACTGAGTTGAAACCTCATCAATCTGTGAGATAGTACCCTTGATATAGTAAGTGTTAGCATCCTTCTTGTTCAACTTAGCGTATGCCAAAGCACGTGTGATATCTAATGGGTTAGCCTGTGTTCCATCACCCTTGCCTGGGAGCCCCTTGAATGGATCAACCTTCTCTGCAGCCTTGATGTCATCAAGTGAGCGGATGATAATCTCCCACTGGTTGTTGAAGCGTTTGAAGATACCAACGATGTCAACCTTACCAGTTGGAACCTTGCTATTAGCGAATTTAGCAAAGTTACTATTGTAAACGATAACCTTTCTGCCATCCTGCTCGTTTAGGGTCCAGCTAACGCTACCCGCACCGCTATTAGCATCAGCGAAGGTATCAGTAACCTTGCTGCTATTGCTACTCTTGAAGCTTACGTTACGAATAATACCCAACTTGCCGCCATCAGTATCGAGGTCCCAAGTTGTTGCGTTGGTACCAGAAGCAAACTCAGTAGGTTCAACCTTGTTGCCAGAAGAGAGAATCTTATAGTGCTGATCCCAGACAGCACGGCTGATACGACCAATAGTAGTCGCGCCAGCAGCATTCACAGAAGGAACACCAATCTGTGCCTGCTTACCATAGTTGCCAACGTAAAGGTCCTTCAGGCTTACCAAGACTTCCGTGCCGATAGGTAGTGCACCATGCAAACCACCCTGAGCTACACTAACGATAATAGCACCTGTTGCGTCCTGTAAAGCTATCTCCTGATAGATGTTACCAGCAACGTCAGAACTTGTAACGATAGCCTTTATCTTGATATCGTCTGTAACCTTAGCATAGCTGATGCCATCACGATAGTCAGTAGCAATATAGTTAGCAAACTTACTCTTCAGGTGAGCAATAGAAATGACATTTGTTTCGGTCAGTTCATTGTTGCCGTATGGCGCAGCACCTGTTTCAGCTGGCTCTGCGTAACTATCACCCATGCAAGATGCAAAGAGTGTGCAGACAGCTGCCATCATTAAATATTTCAGTTTCTTCATAATCGTTTCCTGTATTTAGTTTTAGAATTTGTAAGCTACATTCAACATACCATTGATACCATTCACGTAATACTTCTTAGGATTGCGATAGAAGTCGTAGGCACGAGTTGTAGCAGCACCAGTTGTCTTGTTGACAGTGTAGTTGCTGCGGCTCTGCTCATAACCACCACTTACAATCTTCTGGTTATTCAGTAAGTTGGTAATCATCAAGTTGATAGACAGACTTCCATGGCGGAGGTAAAGGCTCTTACCGATAGACGCATCAAGCATAAAGCCACCATGTCCCTCACTCTGTGCATAAGGAGTATAGTTGCCATTAGCATCCATACCGCCAAGCGCAGTACCCATTGTGCGGAGTGTGTTGCCATAACGGAGGCTTGGTGCGTAAGAGAGGTAGATACGATCATAGTAGTTACCGCTCAGGTCAATGAACCAACCACCCTTGTGGTAGCTGAGGATTGCACTGTAAACACTCAGCGGAGTGCTTGCCTCGTGCATGTTCTTATTGTAAACAACATCCTTGTTATAAGTGCTCTTAGTAGAGTTCAAGTAGATAACATCAGCATTGTTAGCATTCTTAGCCTCGCTCCAAGTACCAAGAGCCTTGAAGTTAAGGAAGCTTGTGAGTTTGAAATCAAGACCCAACTCAATGCCGTAGTAGTTCTTCTTCATGTTTGTCATGCTAACGTATGTGAAAGAGTTAGCATCATCAAAGTAGAAGTTCTGCCACTCGGTGACGTTTGTCATGTGGTTGTAGTAGCCACTGAGGTTAGCACGGAGCCAACTGCCAGAGTATTGATAGCTAAGTTCGCTTGAGAAAATACGCTCATTGTGGAGGTTGAGAACGAAGTCGTTGTTCATCTCTGGTGCTGAGAAAGCAGTGTTTGCACTTGGTGCACGATGCTCATAACCCAGTCCGAGAGAGAGTGCATTGCCACCACCAAGCGTAACGGTAGCATTAGACTTCATACCACCTGTGAGGAAGTTTGCATCTTTGCCTTTACCAGCAGAGTTGTCTGCAAACATACCATTGCGCATGTGACCTACACGATACATATTGTCATAACCAACTTTACCAGCTACAATATAGTGGAGTTTGCCAATAGTTTGCGCATAGTTAGCCCAAAGCTTAGCACGGCGTACGTTGATATTATAGTCATAACCGAATGTATCACCCTCATATACGAGCTTACCTAAACCCAAAGTGCCAGTTGTGTTAAGGTCATACTGAACACGTGGGTCAGAAGCCGAGTAGGTTCCGAGAGCGTAAGTATTGATATTATGGAAGCTCTTTGCACCCAAGAGGTCCTCCATCGTCTGATAGTGACGAGCTAAAGTCTGACCGAGTGAAAGGCCAACATTGAGCACTTTGTTCTTACCAAAACGGTTTGTAAGAGTAGAAGAAAGTGCAGTTGTCATAGCATCGTTGTGCTTAGCTTGCACGTAGTAAAGTGCATCCTCACCGTTGGTTGCAGCCTGGCGGTTAGCATAGTAAAGGCGATCCCACTGAATCTGGCGGTTCTCCTTGTTGCCCCACCAGTTGACAGCTGTCTGCCAATCAGAGAAGGTCTGTGCTGTGCGATAACGTGCATTGCTCTGATCCCACACGTCATAGTAGCTACTTGGGAGGTTCTTCCAGTAGTCAGGCTGTGGGTTCTCGCTGTTGTTATAGTTCAGCTTAGTGCTCTTATACATAGAATACTGAGCAAAAAGACTTGTTGTCAACTTCATCTTCTTATTGATATCCCAATCCCAAGTGAGGATAGCAGAAGGTGCAAAGTCATTAACAACGCGGCTATTACGCTTGTGACCATTCTGATAACCCCAATATGGGTTGTACTGATAGTCATTAGCAAGCCAGTAAGCCTCGTCAGTACTTGCGCCCTGTGTAGAACGCTCAGTAGGGTTACCCCATGTAGACAAAGCCAATGAATGGCCATTGTTCCACTTCTTCTGAACACCGAAGTAGTAAGACAAAGAGTTATAGAAAGTACCTTCAACGTAACCACGGTTAGCCCAACGATAAGCAACGCTGGCAGCAATAGCCCAGCCCTTAGCGTTGAATCCACTCGCATAGTTGTACATACCGCGGAGGGTATAGTTGCGGTTAGCAGCAGAAAGCGTGAGACGATGTCCGCCAGCCATTGAACCAGCACGGAAGTCATAGTTGTTACTTCCAGCCAAAGCCGTCATTGAGAAGTTGTTGTTCTCAAAAGGAAGTGCATAGTCAACGTTACGTGTTTGTTGGTTGATACCACCTACCATAGAGTAGCGGAACTGTCCACTTTCCATGTCGTTCATAGGTGTACCATTGATATAAACATCGTTATATTTTTGGTTCAGAGCACGGTAACGGAACCGCATGGGCGAATACAAGAAACCCACTTGTGAAGCATAGACGTTACTGTTTGAGTTGAGAATCGTTACATTTTCGTTCATGTCATTGTTCTCACCTAACTGCGCTTCAGTGAAGGTGAATGCCGATTCATCCATAGCGTTGGCCGTCTGCGCCTGTTGGTTCGTCTTTGTGTCAGTGTTCTGTGCGACCACCATAGACGAACTACATAGTGCTAAAACGGCAAGTTTCAGCTTTTTCTGCATAGTTGATTACATTAAATTAGGTGTTATACTATAGTCTGCAAAGTAACGAAATTAATTTGGAAATAGAAAGTTTTTTTGATGAATTTTTCGAGAATTATGCGTAAATGTCGGATTAATTACCGATATTTGCAAACTAAACGTGACTGTGTCCAGGATTCAGTTTTAGGCTTTGTGTGTCTATACTTAAAAGTCGAGTACATACCAGCTTATACCCTTGTTGTCGTATTATAGCTGATTCTTAGGGTACTATAAGTCTTCGTTTAGAAGCTCAGATAAAAAACAACAACATAAAAAATAATGAGAAAGTTACTATTAGTTCTTTTCTGTACCGTGCTTTTCGGTACGTCAGTATCTGCCCAGAAGAAGTTTTCTGTTTACGCTATAGGCTTCTATAATGTAGAGAACTTGTTTGATACAACACATGATGAAGGGAAAAACGACCACGATTTCACACCGAATGGAAGTTATCAGTGGAACGAGATGAAGTATCGTCATAAGTTGCACAATATGGCATCGGTGTTAGCAGAGATGGGTACGGATGTTCTCCCAAATGTTGGCTGTGCGGCTATTGGCTTGGCTGAGGTTGAGAACGACCATGTTATGAACGACCTTACAGCTCAGCCAGAGTTGGCAGCACGTGGCTATAAGTATGTACATATCGAAGGACCCGACCGTCGTGGCATCGACTGTGCTTTGATTTATAATCCAAAACTCTTTACGGTAAGAGATACAAAGTTAGTGCCTTATGTTTATGATCTTCCAAAAGATAGTACTCATGCGACGCGTGGCTTTCTAACAGTAAGCGGTACATTGGCTGGCGAACATGTGACAATCATAGTGTGCCATTTACCAAGTCGTGGTGCTGGTTCTTACTATCGTGAGTTAGGTGGTAAGCAGGTAAAGGCATTGAAGGACTCACTTCTTCGTGAAGATCCAAAGGTGAAGGTGCTTGTGATGGGCGACATGAATGATGACCCAACCAATAAGAGTATGTATGAGTGTCTGTCTGCAAAGGGCGAAATCAGCGAGGTTGGTGCAAATGATATGTACAATCCTTGGTATAATGTCCTTGTAAAGGAGGGAACAGGAACCTTGCAGTATCAGGGTAAGTGGAATCTCTTCGATCAGATTATTATGACTCCTAACTTATTGAATAAGGATGGTAAAAAAGACTTCTCAGAGTTGAAGTTCTGGAAGAATCAAATCTTCCGTCGCGATTATCTCTTCCAGGAGTCAGGTAAGTATAAGGGTAATACTAAGCGAACCACTGCTGGTGGTGTGTGGCTCGATGGTTATTCAGATCACTTACCAGTTGTAACTTACTTTGCAAAGCAGCAATAATTGATTATCAGGCTAATTGGCTTAATTAGACTAATTAGCCCAATTTGATAATAAAACAATGGAAATCGAAACTCATCCTTTTGAACCATGGCTCCCTTCCAATGCCAAGCTATTGCTATTAGGGACCTTCCCACCAGCACCAAAACGTTGGTGTATGGAATGGTATTATCCTAATTACACGAATGATATGTGGCGTATCTTTGGTCATATCTTCTTCGGAGATAAGTTCTATTTCGTGGATGAAGAAAAGAAGACCTATAAGCTTGGGTTATTAAAGCCATTCTTAAAAGAGAAGGGAATAGCTATCTTCGATACCGCCTTACGTATTTATCGTACAACAGGTACGGCGTCTGATAAAGACTTAGAAATCATTGAGCGTGCCGACCTTGATGGAATGCTTCGTTCATTGCCAGAGTGTAAGGCAGTGTTGGCAGCAGGTCAGTTGGCAACATCGGTCTTTACAGAGCATTATGGAATTGATGCGCGTAAGATGAAGATGGGTGATTACAAGGAGTTTAGCTTTGAGAATCGTACGCTGCGACTTTACCGTGAGCCAAGCAGTAGCCGTGCCTATCCGATGAAAGTTGAGAAAAAGGCAGAGTATTACGAAAGGATGTTTAGGGATTTAGGGATATTGGGCTAATTAGGCAATAAGCCTAATTGGGGCAATAATCCCAATAATAAGAATAATATAATCAACCAATATGAAGGATAAAATAACTATCATAGGAATAGCAGGTGGTACAGGCTCAGGGAAGACCACCGTAGTGAAGAAAATCGTAGAGAGTCTTCCTCCTCATTATGTGGCTGTTGTGCCGTTAGATTCTTATTATAATGACACGACAGGACTTACTGATGAAGAGCGCAAGGCAATCAATTTCGATCATCCAGATGCCTTTGATTGGAAACTGTTGATTAAGCAGGTGAATGAATTGCGTGAGGGAAGAGCTGTTGAACAGCCAACATATAGTTATATTCTCAGCAATCGTTTGCCAGAAACGATTCACGTAGAACCAAAGCCTGTAATTATCGTTGAGGGTATTATGGCATTGAGTAATAGACGTCTGCGTGAGATGATGGATCTCAAAATCTTCGTTGATTGCGATCCAGACGAGCGTCTTATCCGCAACATCCAGCGTGATACCATTGACCGTGGTCGTACGGTTTCTATGGTTGTAGACCGCTATTTGGAAGTGTTAAAACCAATGCACGAGCAGTTTATTGAGCCAACCAAGCGTTATGCAGATGTGATTATCCCACAAGGGGGCGAGAATGTAAAGGGTATCAACATCCTCTGTAAGTATATTGAAGGCTTAATGCCAAAGGATTAAAAATAAGTAAAGACAGGCGATTGCCTGTCTTTTTTATTGAGGGTATTAGCCTAATTAGGCAAACAAGCCTAATGTTTTTTGTAAGCTATTTTCATGCAGCTCAAACGCAACATATGCTCTTTTAGCTTCTAAAAGACGCCCAATTGGCTTGCAATAGGTGCCCTTTTGAGGTTTAACTAACGCCCTTTTGAAGTTTAATTAAGCACCTTTTACCTTACTACTTTATAACTGATTGATTTCCTTATGGTTACAAAGCTGCTTTTTGTATATGTTTTTGCTGTTATTTATAGATGTCTTAGTTGAAATTATGTAATGATTTTTCAAGTTTCTATCTACAGATTTTCGAAGTCTTAAAATGAAAAGGTTTTCCTGTATCAGAGGATGATAGAGGATGATAATAGAATAGAAAGTTGGCAGTCTTAGCTATATTTCTGTTTAATGAGTAACTTTGGTTTTTCCGTTAAAGCAGTACGAAAAGAGTCCAGACATTCAACGAAGAATCATATAAAAAAGCGACAGCATCAAGGGAATAACCTTTGATGCTGTCGCTTTTATATGGGAATCTTTTGTTTTATCTGATTCTGTCCGCTGCTCTTACCAAAGCTTCATCAGCAAGGATAGAGTGGCGTGCAAGCCACAAGAGGATGAAAGCTACGAGTGGAAGACAGGCTGCAAACTCAATGTGGAAATTGAAACCAGTCATCAACACTTGGCTGAACACACCATAAACCACATACCAACCAATAATCATCAACATGGAGAATGCACAGAAACGAGCCTGACGCTTGCGGTTATGGTAGTCGAAGATGGCAAAGAGGTCGATAGGACAAGTTACTAAAAGAATAGCAAACAATGCCCACACGCTAAAATCCTTACCACCGTTAGCATCGCTTATCCAGAGATTCATCAACATACTCTCTGCACCCATACCCTTTGGTTCAAAGCCACCTACAGGTAGACAGAGACACGCAATGGTAGTTAGCAATGCAAGAAACAGGAATACAGTTTGTTTCCTTTGTATCATAATTTAATCTTCTTCCTCGTTCAGAGCATCCTTAGAAGGATCGCGCCAATAAACGTCACCATCGATGAACTCCTGAGTAGCTAACAAAGTTGGCTTAGGTAGTTTCTCGTAATAACGGCTAATCTCAATCTGCTCACGGTTCTCGAATACCTCGTCAAGAGAATCGTTATAAGAAGCAAACTCAGCAAGTTTCTTACTCAAGTCCTGCTTAATTTCAACCGAGATCTGGTTTGCTCTCTTTGCTATGATAGCAACACTCTCATAGATGTTACCAGTATCTTTCCAAAGTTCCTGAACATCTCGGGTTACCGTATTTGACGGTGCTTTTGACTTCTTGTAATCCATTCTAATTGTCTATATTTTATAAGTCTGTTATTCTTTAATCTTTTGTAATTTGCTTACACTTCTTGATGTAATCCTCTGCTGTTTTGCGTTCCTTTGATTCTGGGTACTCGTTGATAAATCCGTAGCACTCGTCTTCTGCATCTTGGAAACGTTGTACCTTCTTCTCCTCAACACTCATTTGAGCCAGTTCAAACTTACTCTTCATAACAAGGATAGCGAAGTTCTCGCGTAAGTCGCTATAAGGATAATCATTCAAAGCATTCTGTGCGGTGATGATACAAGCCTCATAGTTATTACCACCACTGGTGCAGTTACCGAAGTAAGAGCCGAGGTTATAATATAACTTAGCGTTGAGATACTCCTTGCGGACAAGTTTATCCTGCAATGAAAAGAGTCGCTGCTGGGCTGTACCTTTCATCTTACCATTTGGGAAGATGTCTAAATACTCTTGGAAAGCTGCGATGGCAGCGATGGTAGGAGTCTGGTCAAGACGTGGTTCAGGGGTTCCTTCAAAGAGGCTTTGTCCAATATAGAACGATGCCATTTCAGCATACTGGCCACGTGGATAAGTCTGGTAATACTTCTTAAATGTTTCAGAAGCAGCTTGATAATCTTTCAAGCCATACTCTGCCATTGCGAGCATATAGAGACATTCTTGTGCGTTATCAGTACCTTTTTCGATTGTCACAAGGTCTTGCAAAAGGGGAACAGCAAAGCCATACTTTCCCTTTGCAAAGCATTCCTTTGCAAATTCGTATTTATAATCGTTGTTAGTTGTCTTGTAGACTTGATTATATTCGTGTGCGCAACTTGTCAATAGCAAAACAGCGCAAATGCCAACGAGAATTCTTTTCTTCATAATTTGACTTTGAACTGCAAAGTTACATATTATTCTATAAATACGCAAAGGAGGTCCGCTTTTTTAGCAAAAAATCACTATTAATTATATACTATCATCGCTTTTTTGTATCTTTGCAATCAAAGATTGATTCACTTGACGTGTAGAAAATGGACTTCAAATTAACATCGAAATATAAACCGACGGGCGACCAGCCAGAGGCAATCAGAGAACTTACGGACGGATTGGAGCGTGGCGATAAGAGCCAAGTGCTCTTGGGTGTGACGGGTTCGGGTAAGACGTTTACTATTGCTAATGTAATTGCGAATGTCAATAAGCCCACACTTATCTTGTCGCATAACAAGACTTTGGCTGCACAGCTTTATGAGGAGATGAAGGCTTTCTTTCCGGATAACGCTGTGGAGTATTATGTCTCATATTATGACTATTATCAGCCAGAGGCTTACATGCCTGTAACGGATACCTATATTGAGAAAGATCTTGCGATTAATGACGAAATTGATAAGTTGCGTTTGTCTGCCGTATCTTCTTTGTTGTCAGGTCGTAAGGATGTTATTGTTGTGTCTTCCGTTTCGTGCATCTATGGTATGGGAGCACCAATAGCCATGAAGGAAAATGTCATCTCTATCAAGAAGGGTCAAGTGATTGATCGTAATGATTTTTTAAGACGCTTGGTTGATGCGCTTTATATGCGTAATGATATCGAGTTGCAGCGTGGAAACTTCCGTGTGAAGGGTGATACGGTGGATATTGCGATGGCTTATAACGACAATGTTCTGCGCATTACGTGGTGGGATGATGAGATA
Organism: uncultured Prevotella sp.; assembly: GCA_963550695.1. Lineage (GTDB taxonomy): Bacteria > Bacteroidota > Bacteroidia > Bacteroidales > Bacteroidaceae > Prevotella. The sequence continues at coordinate 11,533 of CAUVDL010000065.1, forward strand.
GATTCTATCGAGGAGGTGGATTCTGTCGACTTTCATCGTCTTGCTACCTTTGATGCTTACGAAATATACCCAGCCAACCTCTTTGTTACGTCAAAGGAACAGACCGAAGGAGCTATCCGTCAGATACAAGACGACTTGGTGAAGCAAGTAGACTTCTTCACCGAGATAGGGGATAATATCAAGGCACAACGCATCAAAGAACGTGTGGAGTATGACATTGAGATGATTAAGGAACTCGGTTATTGCTCTGGTATTGAAAACTATTCACGCTATTTTGATGGTAGAGAAGCGGGAATGCGTCCTTACTGTTTGTTAGACTTTTTCCCAGAAGATTACTTGATGGTGATTGATGAGAGCCACGTGAGTGTACCGCAGATTTCAGCGATGTATGGTGGCGACCGCGCCCGAAAGAAAAATCTTGTGGAATATGGTTTCCGTCTGCCTGCTGCCTTTGACAACCGTCCGCTGCGCTTCGAGGAGTTTCATGATTTGATTCATCAGATTATCTATGTGTCGGCAACCCCAGCAGACTTTGAGTTGGCAGAGTCGGAAGGCGTTGTCGTTGAGCAGCTTATCCGTCCTACTGGTTTGCTCGATCCAGAGATAGAGGTGCGCCCATCAGAGAATCAGATTGACGATTTGATGAACGAAATAGTCATCCGTGCAGAGAAGGAAGAGCGTGTGTTGGTGACGACACTGACCAAACGAATGGCGGAGGAGTTGACCGAATACCTGTTGAACCACGATATTCGTACGGCTTATATTCATAGTGATGTAGCCAGCCTTGACCGCATCAAGATCATCAACGACCTCCGTGCGGGTATCTATGATGTTCTTGTGGGTGTCAACTTGTTGCGTGAAGGATTGGATTTACCAGAGGTTTCTTTGGTTGCCATCCTCGATGCCGATAAAGAAGGTTTCCTCCGCAGTCATCGAAGTTTGACACAGACGGCAGGACGTGCGGCGCGTAACGTGAATGGAAAGGTGATTATGTATGCTGATAACATCACGGAGAGTATGCAGAAGACCATTGACGAGACGATGCGTAGACGTACGAAACAGTTGAAATATAATGAGGCGCATCATATTACACCGAAGCAGATTGTTAAGGCTATCAAGGGAACGCTGCCAGTGGGTGGTGAGTCTAATCTTACCGCACAGACGGCTTCTATCAATCGGAATGTCGGACAGGCATACGTTGAACCCAATAATGGTGTACTCTTTGCTGCTGACCCGATTGTTGCGAAGATGAGTAAAGCACAGTTGGAGAAGAGTATTGCTAATACAACTATCCTTATGAAGCAGGCTGCAAAAGATCTCGACTTCCTGCAGGCAGCGCAGTATCGTGATGAGATAATACGTTTGCAGAAGGAGTTGGAGGGGAAATAAAAAACGAAACCAAGCAACCAAACCAAACCAAACCAAGCCAACCAGCCAAACCAAACCAACCAGCCCCTCCCCCGCCCCCTCCCCCATAGGGAGGGGAGTAAAATGCGAGATACCCCAGATGTAAAATGTAAGAAGAGGGGTAAGAGGAGGGTGAAAAGATGTTTGTTTAGTTTGTTTGGATCATGGTGAAAAAGTTGCTACGAGGGTTTGAAAAATCATTACAATATATCAGGTGAAGGGCTCCTAATATAGGTGAAAAACACGTGTAAAAAGTAAGTTTGTAACTGTTAGTAAATCAGTATGTTATAAAACTGTTTTCTAAAAGGTGCTTAGTTGGACTTCAAAAGGGCGTTAGTAAGACTTCAAAAGGGCATCTTTTGCAAGCCAATTAGGCGTCTTTAAGAAGCTAAAAGAGCATGTTTTGGAAAGTGGGATGTGAAAATATAGGACAAATTATACCTCTATAAACATTCGTTCTTTTGTTACTTTGTCTTTGCATTACCCTATTTTTGTTCTTTTTTACTTTGTCTTTATACTTATTCTGTCTTATATTATCCTGTATTCTGTTCTTCTGTTACTTTGTCTTTTCATTGTTATGGTCAATAAAAAAAGATAAAAACTTACCGAAAAGTTCGATAAAGCAAACAATATTTTGTATCTTTGCTTGTTAAATTGTCATTAGATAAAAGTTTGAACTTATGAAGAA
>CAUVDL010000066.1:0-13410 GCA_963550695.1 uncultured Prevotella sp.
ATGTCACTTCAATATATAAAAGTACCGCACAAGGAATAATGCTGCGGAATTGAGGAAACAGTGAAAATCAACCGCAACTGTCGTAAATTTAACATTTTTGTAGGCTTAATTTCCTGTAAAAGGAATGAATAGTATGTTCCAATTTTCATAATGCACTTTTTGAAGTTTCATAATGCACTTTTCGTTGATTGGTAATACACTTCCTAAAACCTACCGGAGTTCATCACAATAATAGCTCATCTGTCCACCCGTGTCGCCTATTTCGACATCGGCTTTGTACCAACTAATGATCTGTAATTTAAAATATCGCTCTCCGTCGGCAGTACGTATCACGTATGTATGGAACGAGGGTGCATATACAGGTGGCGGACCTGTGAAGGTCATCGCTTTTGCCAATATGGGGTTAGCATCTGTCTGTGTCGATGCAGGACCGCGATTGGGGTCGAACCAAGGATTCTGTTCAAAGTCGAGTTTATTGGCGATGAGATACTTGTTCCAGTCGTTTTGCGACATGGTGATATATACCGAATGGTCATCCACCACCCATTGCAAATTGGTTGGCAATTGCGCCACCGTTTTCCAAGTGTCGTAACTGCCGTATCCTAAGTCGGCGGCTCCGCCTTTTCCATTGCCTGATGTTCCGCTATTCGTTCGCATACGGTAGCCGCAAAAGGCAATGTCCCAGTCGGTACGCTCCCGCTGTTCGCCCTCTTTAATGTCGCCATTGGGCTTGTCAAGGTTGAATATTTTTCCTGTGCGCAAATTGATGTACAGCCAATCGTTGGTAATGCCAGTGGTGTATCCCGTAACTCTTGGCAGCGTTTTGCCCGTAAACTCCTCCGCATCGTAACTCACGCACGAGGACAATGCTGTCGTTAAAGCGAAAAGTATGAATATGTATTTTCTCATTTCTTTCTTTTTAATGATTTTACGATGTCATCAACAAGAAACTCCACTTGCACATATCCCTTTGCACCGCTGGTGGCAGGAACATTGAACATAGTGATGCCCGACCCCAAGGTGTGGGGCACATAGTTGAAGATGTTATCTACTCCGAGCGTAACTTTCACTTTGTTGTAGAATGTCTGCACCACTGCCAAGTTACAGAGTGCATAGGTAGGCAGCGTGCAGCGGAAATAGGCATCGTAGCTCTTATGATGTTCTTCCACCCACACACGATCTTGCACGTCAAAGTTTTTCTTGCCCATGAGCGATGTACTGAAGATGGTTTTCAAGCGGTAGTTAGGCTTGTTATATACATAGTCGATGCTTGCCGTGGCAGCATGTGGCGACGTGGTATTCACTTGTATGCCATCCTGCTTGCTCACGTTTACATAGCTGTAAGTTCCGTTCAGGGTAAAGTGGTCGAGGAAATGCCACTTCAGGATAGCCTCGATTCCGTACAGACGCTGACTGCTGAGATTGGTGTATTCGAAGTTGTACTGCATATCGTAAATATGCCATACGCCCTCTATCTTGTTACGGAACTTATTAATGTAAGCATTTACATTCATGAAGAAACCATTATGGGTGTATTCTGCTCCCAAAGAGATATAATGGTTCTTCTCTGGTTTCAGATCTTCGCTACCCCTTATCTGGAACATTCCGAGATGATCCCAGTTGAAGAACAGTTCCTTGATGCTGGGCGCACGATAGCCCATGGAGTAGTTGGCACGTATTGCCCAATGCTCATCAGGCGAATATTTAACTGCAATCTTTGGCATATACATAAATCCGAACGCCTTCGAGAAGTTAGTGCGCACGCCTGCCGACAGCATCCAATGCTTGTTTGCCGTCCATTCATCTTGCAGGAAGTATTCCGTCTCGTGCAGTGCCCGAGTGGTCATCTTGCGGTTTACAAATCGGTCGCTGGTGAGTTCATCCGAAGTATGTTCCACTCCAAGTATGATGCTGTGTCCGCTAAAGTAGGTACTTGTCAGTGTGAGACGTGGCTCGAATATTTTGCTCTTGTACACCTTCTTGCGTTCATCGATACGCTCGTGCCGTTTGAAACGGTCATAGAAATCGTTGTGTATGCTAAGGTTTACGGTAAACCAGTCTTTTACATTATATTTCGCCTTAACGCCTGCCATGAAGTCGCGACTCTGCGAGAAAGTCATATCTTGTATCAGGTCGTATGCGTTCATGAAGAACATCGAACCATACACCTGTACCGACAGGTTTCTGTTGGGTTCATAATAGAACTTCTGCGCTGCCGAGATATGCTCCGTTCCCTCAATACCCATTGGTGAACGGACGGCAATGCCGTTTAGCGTGATGTCGTGAGGGAGGAATGGGTTAGCCTCCTTTGTGTAGGTCTTGCTGTCGTTCTCCGCCTGATACATATAAAAGGCATCGCTCTCGCTATACCATACGTCGGTTTGTGAGGTGAAAGCCTTGTGCTTCACTCCTGCCGAAAGCCATGCTTGCAGGTTAGGGCGGTCGCTGTTCTTCTCAAACATATATAGAAAATCTTTTGGAGACGGTGTCTTGTAGTTGCGCTCGTTCATCTGTGCCCAGCGCATACCTGCCTGAATATCCAATGGTTTGGTCGCTTTTTTAGAAATAAGATTGATGACCGCACCCGAAGCACGACTGCCATACAAAGTACTGCTGGCACCCTTTACAATCTCTACGCGGTCGATGGCGTGCAGGTTAAAGCGTTCGTAATCGAGGTTGCCTGCCATATCGCCCGTCATTCGTTCACCGTCTTGCAGAAAGAGAACGTGGCGCGCATCGAGTCCCTGCATCGAGATTTCGTTGCCGAAACCCACTTTCTGAATGTTGAGTCCTGGTGTCTCTTGTTGCAGGGCATGTTGTAGGTCGCTGTAGCCTGCATCAACGAGTGCCTTTCCGCCCAATACCTGTGTGGTGATGGGCGACAGTTTTATGGGTCGCTCTGTTCGTGAACCTGTTACAACGACATCGTTCAGATGCAGCACGTCTTCGCGCATAACAATCTTTATGTTGTTTTCCTGTGGCGGCACACTTCCTTTTACGGGGACGAAGCCCGTTGCGTGGACATTATAGTATAGTTCCTTTCCCTTTTCTATACTTAATATCACCTTGCCATCAATGTCGGTAATGGTATTCTTAACATCCAACATCTCTTTGCTCGTGGCATATTGCACAGTAACCCCTACCAAAGGTTGCTGCGTATCTTTCTCAAGTATGGTTATCCTTACCCTGCGCTGTGCCTGTGCGCTTATCGCCAAAAGCAGGCAAAGGAGTAAGAATAAGAATCCTTTCTTCTGCATTGTTTCTTTTTATTAAAAAAAGGAAGTGAAAGCACTCACGGCCTCTCACTTCCTTTATTGTCATATTGGTAACGTATTACAATCCGTGCTCCTTCTTATAGGCTGCCAAGTCCTTCTCGTATTGGGCAAACTCGGCTTTGTAGTTGTTGAGACGGTTCTTGTCGATGGTCTGCAAGAAACACTCGGAACGCACGTTCATCATGTTGTAATCAACTATGAATGTAATCTGGTTTGTTTTCACATTCAGATAGCCTTCTACACCTGCGCCACTTCCTTGCTGTACTCCGGAATCATCTTTAGGATTTCCCGTAACGCTACCGTCCTTACCTTTAAACTTTATCCAGCCATCCCCTTTATATTCGTCTTTTTCCCAAGAGTTGAGTTGCATAAACTTACATTTGCATGAGAAATACACAATCAATGGCATCTTGCCTACGGTAAAGCCATCGAGCATCAGACGAAGACTGTCCTTCTCCCAACTGAAATTAAATTTAGTAGGACATCCTTGGGGCAGGAGGGTCTTATCGACCGTGTTCATTGTCGCTTTTGTGGAAAGGACAATATCTCCTGACAGAATATTCTTTGCCTCTTTTAGGTATTCCTGAGCGGGGGCTTTTTGTTCCAAATTGTCATCACTGTTACAGGAAGATAAACCCAATGAGAACACTGCCAAGAGGCAAAGGATACATTTTACTGTTATGAATCGCATATCGTCTTGTTATGGTTATAGCGTACCGTTAAAAGTAACAGAAGCAGGGAAAACAGGAGCGAATTTCCAACCTGCGTATGTGTCAAGAACGAAGTGGAGTTCATTATTTACAAGAGAGCCTGTAAAACTGGATAATTTAATATTAATGGGTAATCCACCATTCAACAACATCAATTTACCGGCATAATCGCCTATGGGGGTCGTTGCTGTAAGAACTCCATTGTTGATAGAAACTTTAAGTTCTACTTTGATTTTTCCCGGCATCTTGCCAATAGGTCCCACTGTACCTCTCAAATCATACAGGTTACCACCAGCGCTTGTCAATGTAAAGCTCTGATTTGTAGCATCATTGTATAATTTCCCATTCATAGTAATGTTACTCAACGTACCATTGTAAGTACCTGTCTGCGCATTAGAATTTACTGCAAATCCTAAGATGCTGATTACCGTCAATATGGTAGAAATTAAAAAATGTCTCATCTTTTTTGTGTTTTGTTAATTATTAATTAGTGATGACCATTCAACTCCATCTTCTATGTAGCCACCACCACCGGACAAGACCTCGAGATACTTCTTGATAAAGTCTTTTGTTTCCTGTCTGTCAAATACGTCTTGCGTACACGCAAAAGCGGTTTTTTTATCGTAGGTATGAAATTCCGTCAATTTCGGATAGGTAACACGACAATTCGGAGATAAACCGCCAAGTTCCAAACTAGATATCATCTTAAATTTGGACAAATCTACCTGTTCTAAACTCTTCATATTCGCAAATGTTATCATATAAGATCGCAATCCGCTTTTTTCCGGTAAAGCTATCTTTTTCAAATCCGGGCATTCTACAAAAACAAGTGAGGAACCACCGGGACCATCCTGTTCCTGCTCAATCGCTCTCTGACCAAACAGGGTACTATGGCTTAAATCTATTTCGCTAATACCGCTAACCTTTACCCATAGGAGACCTGTCATGTTTGTAGCATCCTCAAGATTGATGCCTTCAGAGGCATCCACGTCTGTCAATGACAAGGTCATGAGACCGCTACAGGGTCTCAGGTATGGGAGTTTCGCTTTGTTTGTCAGGTTTACAGTAAGAAGTTTGCCGTCCCAATAAGGATTGTTCACAATATATTGTACCCCTTCCAGTGTTTCAGCAGTGGCTACTCCATACCACTCATTAAATACACAGGCATTCGACCTATCTTTGTTGCTTAACCGCTTGCTGATGTCAATATGAATACCGTCTTCATCAAAGATGCTGGAAAAATATTTTTTGAAATTAGCCCTTATATTCTCATCAGGTATCTCGCGAATGGTATTGTATTTCTGCAAGTCGCCTTTTGCTGTTTCCATCTTCACGTCTATACTTCCAGACTCAATCTCTGCCTTCTTCTCTCGATAGAAACGCACAAGGTCTTTGATGTTGAACTTTGCTGTCTGTGGCAAGTACAATTTTGTGATTTTGTGCAACTGTGTTACGGTTTCATCACCATTCTCTTCCGTCTTTACATTCACCAGTCCTTCAAAGTCATAAATGTCGTTGCCCGTCAAATCTACACCGGTAATTTGTGCTGGCAGCTGAGCGAAGTCGAAAACAGGTCCATACCCGTTATTGGAGAGTTTTACATCTTTTAGGTTTGGAAGAATATCAAGACCGCTGAGATCCTTCAGGTTTGTACCGCTAAGGTCAAGCGATGTGGTATTGTTGGCCAAATCGTTGAGTTCCAACTTACCGTCTTTGTCGAACTGATAACCTTTCGATTTCAACACAGTCATCAATTCTGTATTTTTAAGGGAGTTTGTGCTGTAATGAACTGTATTATCATCACTGCTACATGAGGCAAGTCCCATCACAAGGAATACCAATACTGGTAATGTTAAATTCTTTACTATTTTCATTTTCGATAATAAATTAATTGTTTTGAGTTGCAAAGGTAGGAGCCTTGTTTGGATTTCACAATACCTATTTCTTATGATTTTATTTTTATTTTTGCAATCCTTATTTATTAGGATTTTGCTGTTTGTGAGAATTTTTATCTGTTTTACTTTTGGTAAGGCTAAAACGGTATCGCAGCGATACGAGGGCATAACTATGTATCTGCGGTCGGAAAACCTCGTGATACCCGTAACCAGAAACGGAACGGTTGAGGTCCCTTCGCCTATTCAGAATGTCGTTCCATTTGAATGAGAGCGTGGCTTGTTTCTTCCTGAGAAAACGCCACGATGCTCCCACCTTCAATAGCCACTGGTCATCATCTGTGGTTGAATAGGTTCCTCGGCGCAGATGACAATTTGCATCGCCCCATATCGACATACAGAACAATGACTTCGAATGGTCGGATGGTCGCATCTGCCCTTTTCCTTTATCGCTGAGAACATGGTTTTCATGATGGTTACCGCCATGCTGAAAAAATTCTATCTCTATCTCGTCCGTCATATCAGCGAGAAGGTCAAGCCATTGAAAAAGACAAGCAGGCTGAAAGCCTTTATCCTGCATTTTGTCAGCGTACCAGCAAAATGAGTGCGCACTGGAAGGCAGAACGTTAATCCATACCTTCACATTTTTCTTATCAGATAATCTTGATAGTCTTCATAATTCCCAATTTGGAGCATTGCCAGCCTTCTATGTATCTTATAAGATGCAACCACTACTCTAATACGATTTTTTGCATTCTAGCACCACCGCTGTATATATAAACAATGTTATTAATTAGACAACTGGGGCGTATATAGTTAGGCTCTTCTAGCTTTTTGATTTGCCAAGTTTTGCCTTTATCTAAACTATAAAGTAAATCGTATTCTATAAAAGCACCTTTTATATTACCAATAAATCCTATTATTGCTTTATCATTAGATTGTAAATTTTCGATAATAGAATAGTTCTTGATTTTTTTTATAACTCTCAAACGGTGTGCATAGGGTTCATAACTTATTAAAGAAATTTCTTTTGCATCCGATAAAGTATTGCCAGCAATTATTATAGTATTATTTTCTTGGCTTACTATACTTTTGGGCATTATAGAAAGTTTTATTTCGTTATTCTCTTTTTTTGCACTTCCAAAATACGAGGTTTCACCACTACTAAAAATTGCATATGACTTTTCGTTTATGCCTATTCCTTGCAAGGCATAATTTTCAATATCAATACTATCTATATTTTGATTTTTATCTAATGAATATAACTTTATTGGACCTCTGTTATTTGTATAAAAAACTTTACTATTATTGTTCCAAATTGCAGATATCGGTTTTGTTTTTATGATTTTTTCAATATATCCTTTTTCTATACTAAAAACTGCAATGCTAAAATTATAATCTTTTCTCACATCATTTCGTAAAATATAAACATAACCATTTAGTTGAGTACATATATTAAAATAACTGTAATTTAAACTTGAATTTATTTTAATCCAATTTCTTCCTCCATCGGTGGTTTTATAAATATTTGCTTCGTCTATTAATCTTGGAATATTATTTGGATTTTCTAATTCCTTTTCCGATAATTCTGCATATTCTGTATATGTCCCAAACAAATATCCTTCATTATCTGTTTTGAAATACATATAAGAAAACGTTTGATTTACATCGGGTATTCCTTTACATTTAATCATGTTCGATTCGGGTTTACAACCAAGCAAGAGCAACAACAAACTATTTAAAAATATAAGCTTTTTCATAAGTCTATTTTATGGTTGGGATTTTTTTATTACCTTAACTCCGCAGCATAAACCCTTGTGAGAACTCCAAGTGTCAGAGAAACAAAGTTCTCAAAACACTTGTATATGTCAGAAATTTCACCTATCTTGGTGCTGTAAACATAACAGGTAAGCAAAAAACTGACATGACAAAGATAGCAATTAAAAACGAGAGTCACTAATTCTTATCATGGACAAACCATTTGTTGTTCATAAGTGAATTTAGTACATCCTCATTATTAAATTTATCAACTTGAAAAGAAAAAGTCAAATATCCAACATCGACATTATTATGAATTAACCATTCGAACGTTTCGTCAAAAATAGTTAGTCCTATCATATAATAAATATCGATGCTTTCCTTACTACATCCACGAGGAGTATAAGTTTTGTTACCTCTCATAAACTCTATAAAATCCTCTCTTGCAAACTTAGAATATATTTCATTTAAAGCTATATCATATCCTTTTGTTAAATAGATAAAATTAGAGTCTATGTTTTGAAACAAAGGCATAAAAATTGGTTCTAAGAAATCAACAACTGGCCATTCATATTCAAAATTAAATGTTTTTACTTGTTTTCGATTATTGACAAAACCGTCAATATCTAACTTGTATATTTTATACAGTTGCTCTGTTATACGCGAATCAATAATACTTTTTATCATTATTTTCCTCCTTCTCCTTAATTCCGCAGCATAAATTCTTGTGAGAACTCTAAGTGCCTGAGAAACAAAGTTCTCAAAACACTTGGATATGTCAGAAATCTCACCTATCTTAGTGCTACCAACAAAAAAAACAAATAAAATATCTGACATGGCAAAAGTAGCAATTAAAAACGAGAATATCACTTCTTTCGGTGGAATTTATCATATTATGGACGTTTTCTCAAAGTTGGGCTTTGAAAAACTTACCGAATCTGTATTGGGCAAATGTGGAAGTAGCGGCAAAGCATTCTGTTATGGAAGTATTTTTGGCTCTCTCTTCTTCAGTTACCTTTGTGGTGGAGAATGCCTTGAGGACATCAATGCGCTTATTGGGCAGCTCAAGCAGAGACCTGACACGCTGTTACCCGGTGCCGACACTGTGGGGGTAATATACAATTTGTATAAGCCCATACGAATCAAATTGATAATCTATAAAATCTTATTTTCAAAACAATTCTTTATTTTGTACATGCCAATGTCATGCTTATATCTACCAAAAAGTATTTGGGGATTTACACCATACTTTTCAGCTTCAGCCTTTATAAAAGGAGCAATCTTATAAGGAACGACATCACGCGTCCTTGCTAAAAATTTCTTCCATTCTGGAGTTGGAATAACTGCATTCAAAGCAAATTCGTCAGCCTCTTCTTCCTCCAAAGATTTCTTATCATCAGGAATATTTATCATTGCTTGACCATCTCTTACAAGATGATTGTAAACATGACCAACCTCATGCAAAATTGTAAAAGCAAAATTGTCAATAAAAGGGATGCGCTCAGTAACAACGATGGTAGGATTATCGCCCGTCCAAAATGACATACCGTCCACTGGAACCTGCCCAATTTTTGTGACGTGTAAAAAGCGAATACCAAATTTATTCAGAAGTGCTGCAGTCTTTTTAACAGTCTCCTTATTCTCTTTAAATACTTCGTTAAGACCTTTTGTTAATTCACTTACGCCATTCTTGTCGAAATTACCCAAAGAAGAATTATCATGTTGAGAAAGATAGTAACAGTAGTATTTCCATGAAAAGATATCTATCGGATTCGTGGTAACTTTATCAGACTTACGATAATAGTAAGAAAATTCTTTTTCCTTTGCTTTAAGTTCCAAGAAACTATCTAAATTGTCGACAGAAAAAACATCAAAGATTCTTTTGACATCGTCAATGACATTGCCATTTATAATACCAACTTTCTTAAAAAATAGTGTGTTTATTTGTTCTTTGAGAACATTCCATACGTCCAACATTTTTGTCTGCAACACAACTCTTTCGCTCAGTTTTGCACTGTCTAAGTCGTATTGTGCCTGAACCTGCATGAGAAATGTTGCAGAAATATTAAGAGCTTTTTCCAATAATAATGCCATTTCAGGTGTTAGAGAACGCTTGCCTTTTATGACATCATTCAGAATTGGTCTCTGTATGCCAGTGAGTCCAGACAATTCACTCTGCTTCATATTGCGAGCAGAGAGCTCGTCCTTAATCACTTCTCCCACATGAGTTGCCTCAAAGGGAACAGCCTGATTAAAGCTAAACTTAGTCATAATGATGTGAAATTTCTAATAATTCAATGTTTGTAATAATAACGCTTCCATCAATGGGAGAACTTCGGAATATCAACCGCCAAGCTCCATTGCAACGTACTGACTCTTGCCCTCTTCTTTTACCTTTCAGGGCCTCGTAGTTAAGTCCTTTCAAGCGGAAGAGGTCTTCTATACGCCGAGCAGCCTTCATATAGTCTACGGCTTTCTTAAACCCCTTTATCACTTGGGGCGGCAAACTCCTATATCTTTTATCTGATGTCTTGCCATTTGTATATAATTCGAGGAGAGCTTCGTCTTCTGAGTTTACGTTCATACGCTTCAGGTATATGTAGATGATGCAAAGATAAGAACTTTGTTTTAATTATCAAAATAGATAATTAATTATCTTTATTAAAATAACTATTTTTAAACTAAAAGGCTGTTTTATAGTCATTTCTACTTATTGTAATATATAAATAATTACTCAATTTGATAACTGAACTAATGAATATAAGCACAAAAAGGGGAGGTACTTTCAAAAGTATCATAAACTCATGATAAGTCTCTGTGCACATTATTTATTATCTTACTAAGGCTCCGCACATTTGGTGCGAAGGCTTAGCACAATATGTGCGAAGGGCATATAACATTACAAGAATAGGAAAAACCGTGGCGAACGTAGGGTAATAGCTGCGACATATAGGGAAAGAAAACTGAATATAAAGCATTTGTGAGAGTCGACAAAATAGGAATATTCTTACTACTTATAGATTTAATAGGCGAAGAATAACAGTCGATAGCTGTGTTATAAATCAAAATTACTATGCTTTGAGAGCATAAAACGACAAAAAGGGAATATTTTTTATTGACTAAAAAAAACGACATAATAAACTGAATATCAGTGGGGAAACAAATATTGATAAAAGTAAAGTGCGACAAAAAAGTGACAAGTTTTTATACTTTTTGAAGCTAAAAAACGAAGAAAATAAGCATAACTATCTTATTATTAATCGTTTATAATATGATTAGAGTAAGAAGATAAGGAAAAATAGCTTCCCTATTTGTCTCACTTAACTTTGCTTACAAAACAACATTATTACAGGCAAGAAAAACATGAAAAACAGAAAGGTGCGACAAAATAGGAAGAAAAACTCAATCTACAAAAAGCGAAAATATAAGCGCAACAATGCCATGAAAAAATGAAAACTCTACTCCATTAAAGGCTATAATTTCAAACACTAAATTTCGAGAAATCCTACTGATAAAAAAGAAAGAATAAAGAGTAAAAACGAATCTATAACCGGCAAGATTATAAGAAAGAAAAACGAACAACCAACCTAAGGTGATGTTGAGAGATAAAACGTTGTGTGAGAGTGGGGGAGAACTGATTATCAACCCCATAACCGACTATAACATATTGACACACAAATATATAAAAATATATTTGCAGCTAAATTGCAGTACACCAAAACACGAAAAAATCAAGCTATCGAACGCAAAACTGACGCCAACAAAAAGAAGAAATCGATACAAAGTAGCCTACTCATCCGAATCGTTTTTCACACAAAACTGCTGCGCGCAACCTCCTCGTCTCCGCCAACAAAACTATAAAACGAAAATAAAACCCGACTTCCAAATGCGCAGCCGCCAACCGAAATGCGCAACAAAAACTGCCCCCAGCACCCTAAAACGTATGTGCGACAAAAAGGGAGGTTGCGCCCAAAACCTTTGTTTAAAGTCTTCTTCCCCCACCGAAAAAATATATATTTTCTTAAAACAAAACACCTCTTCATAACTTAGAATATCGTTATATAATCTTTATTAGATATTAGTAAGGGACTTCAAAGCCATTGAATCTTAAATAGTTACACGACAAATCGACGACAAATTAGTAACTTAGCGGCGACAGATTAGTAAGTAGAATGCGACAAATTAGTAAGGAAGGTGCGACACTTTAGTAGCTATTGGGGTGGGGTGGTCGACAAGTTAGGAGGTTAGGTGCGACGAATAGGGAAGGAATATGGATTTGTTGTGAAAAATATAAACAAATCTATCCCTTTTTACAACGACTTTTTTATGATATCTCTTGTTATCATTAGTTTATCACTTAAATAAAATTTTGATTCTCCGCATTTTGTCTTCTTTATTTTATCTTATAAACGATTGTGTTTTTGATAGTTATAACTTCTTTCCTAAAAGTGCGAGACAAAAAGGGAAGATATTGCCCAATCTTCTGTTTACTATTTCTCGACAAATTAGTAAGTTTGTAAAAATCCTTTACACTTATGAGGCCAGAATGACAGAAAGACATAAGGGACTGAGAATGTAAAGACAAAGTAACAGGTGAACAAAAGACAGAAAGACATAAGGGACAAAAGTAATAGAAGACATGGTAACAGAGGAACGGAAGACATAAAGACATAAGGGACAGAGTATGTAAAGACAAAGTAACAGATAAACAAAAGACATAAAGACATAAGGGACAAAAGTAATAGAAGATATTGTAACAGAGGAACGAAGACATAATGACATAAGGGACTGAGTATGTAAAGACAAAGTAACAGATAAACAAAAGACATAAAGACATAAGGGACAAAAGTAATAGAAGACATGGTAACAGAGGAATGGAAGACATAATGACCAAAGGGACAGAGTATGTAAAGACAAAGTAACAGGTGAACAAAAGACAGAAAGACATAAGGGACAAAAGTAATAAAAGACATGGTAACAGAGGAACGGAAGACATAATGACCAAAGGGACAGAGTATGTAAAGACAAAGTAACAGGTGAATACATAGGGGCGGTAACAGAGGAATAGAGTAGTGAGGTGTTGGAAAAGGAACAATGGGAGGGCAGACGAACAAGTGATAACGATATATACAGATAAATAAGTGGATGTGTGTATTCTGTTAAATTATTTTTTGAGGCAAAAAGAAAATTCTTAGTTAAATATTCGTTTTACAGAATTCTAATCTTTATCTTTGTAATGTAATTACAACAAGAAAAGTCATCTTATAACTGTGATAAATTGTTTGAAGTTTGCATTGGTTGCAAAGTAATCAGCTTGAAAGGCATTAGTAGAGACACCTGAAAGTTCTATTTCTAAAACGTGCTATCATTTTATATTCTTTGTTGTCAAGAGGTATTTTTTGTGTAAGCATTGAGTTAGGATTAATAGAAACGATAGAAGTAGATATCATCTTGTCTTAAAAACAGACAGACTATAAGGGACGTTTGTAGATTATTATATTTGCCAACCTTTTCAGGCTGTAGGTAGAAGACCTCATAGAGGATTTCTATTTTGCTCAGAGATACAATGTATTTTGAAGTCAAAATTAAATATAGTTTAATACAGAAGAAATATGATTCTACATATCAACATCGAAGATTTGCTTGAAAAGAGAAAAATAGAAAGCAATCGTATAGAATTCAAGAAAGGGTGGAATCCTACTAAAATTTATCAATCTATTTACGCGAGTTCGGGATAAGAAAAGGCTTGAAAAAGTTGGTAATCTCGTCAAAAAT
>CAUVDL010000067.1:0-12705 GCA_963550695.1 uncultured Prevotella sp.
CTTTTTGTAAGGCGGGTGCAAAGGTAAGGAAAGTTTTTTATTCTCGCAAACAAATAGCAAATAATTTAGTTGAAAATCTTGTTTTAGCTTGCTGTTATGAGCCTTTCTTCTTCAGTTCACTTATCTCTTACGAATTATTTTGCTGGAAATAGTTTGATGGTGATGGCTTGTTGTCTCGGTAATGTACCTTATAAATAGGTAGATTTTCTTATGAATGAGTAGGCTGTTTATCTCCTTTTTAACTTCTTCCATTAGATGTATAGACTGGAAATAAAATAAAGACTTATACACTTGCATAGTATGATTATTCCAAATTAGATGGGCTTACAAAGAGGGAAACAACAAGATGAATGCAAATTGATGTTATGTATATTCGTCTTCTACAAACGTTTCTTTTCTCATTAGATTGATGTTTGTAAATTATTTTTATGCTATTCAAAAACTATACATGCTCTTTTGGCTTCTTAAAGACGCCTAATTGACTTGCAAAAGGTGCCCTTTTGAGGTCCAACTAACGCCCTTTTGAAGGTCAATTAAGCACCTTTTATTTTCCTGTCTTATAACTACTTGATTCCCTGTTGGTTGCAGACCTATTCTTTATACGTGTTTTTGTCCTTATTTATAGATGTCTTGTTTGAAATTATGTAATAATTTTTCAAACTCTTGTCTATGTAATTAAGGTATTAAAATAAAAGGATTTTCTATGTCAGAAGGTGATAATAAAATAGGTAGTTTGATAGCCTTAGTTATGATTTCTTTAAAGAGTGGTCTTTTTTTTTCTATTAAGGGAACTACAAAAAGCATCCATACATTTAACGGAAGAATCAATTTCTACTTATAATATGATTGTTTGCTTTGTTAGTAGATGGAGTAGTTTGTTTTCATAAAATAGTTTATTTTGTTTTGCATGAATTGTTTATTTTGATTATATTTGCATCGTTTTATATAATTAGGAACGATAAAGTAGAAGATTATGTCTGTAGAAATAAGATTGGAACAAAGCAAGTTTAAGGATAAAAAAGGAGCTGGTAAATGGTATGCTCGTACTGTTAGTACTGGAGTTGCAACGACCGATGATCTTGCCGATTCTATTCAGGAGAACACGTCGTTCTCACGTGGTGATGTGCGAGGACTTGTTATTGCTTTGATAGACGAAATCTCTTACCGGCTTCGTCAGGGCGAAACGGTAGCACTTGAGGGTTTAGGTCGATTCCATCTGACGGTAGAGAGTGAGCCGGTTGACAATCCTGACGACTTCGATATTAAGAAACATGTTAAGAATGTAAAGTGTCGTTTCGTTCCTACCAGTACGCGCAATGCTCGTACAGGAAAGAAAAACCAGACCCTTGCTTATGGTGCACGTGTGGAGTGGGCAGAGCCTGAATATGATGATGAAGACGATGATTAATTCCCTTATTGGAAAATGTGACGGAGATAAGTTGCATTCTTATACCCTTTCTCTTGGCTCTGTACATAGGGTCAGGAGTTTTTGTTTTCTTATAAAGTTATGAATAGATTTAATGCTCGTTATGCATTTTGTCTTTCTATTCCTATCAAATGTTGATAAGAAGGAGGTTAACAGGTAATTTGTATGATTTTATCCCCCAAATACTTGATATTCATTCTTTATTGTTCTACTTTTAGCAATATTTGTGCTATTTTCTTTGATGTTAAAAGTATTTTGTGTATATTTGCACCTGATATTTAAGCATTTCCCTATGTATATAGGCTGAAATAAGGTGTATATGAGCATAGTGGTTGGTGCTTCGTGGATATGATTTGAAACAAAAAAAAACTATTAGAGATAATATCTAAAAGGTATTTTTATTCATGTTAGGACATCTTTTTGATTTTAGTAATTCAACTAAATCAAATGAAAGAAATTGTTAGGTCTTACAATCCTTTTCTTTGTTGACATCCTCGATTAAATGAACTTTTTTTTAACATAAAAATAAATTGAAATGAAAAAATTGTTACTTTTAGTATGTGCTGCAGTTATGAGTCTTTCAGCTTCTGCACAGGCAGGCGATAAGGCACTCGGTGCACAGTTCTTATTTGGTTCAAAGACAAACAACATCGGTCTTGGCGTTAAGGGTCAGTACTACTTCACAGATCAGATTAGAGGTGAGGCTTCTTTTGACTACTTCCTCAAAAATCAGGGTATCTCAATGTGGGATATCAATGCAAATGTTCACTATCTCTTCGACGTAGCAGACAAGTTTAAGGTATATCCAGTTGCTGGTCTTGGCTATACAAACTGGTCATACAAGTATGAATTTCCAGATGTTGCTGTAATTGAGGGTTCAGACGGTCGTCTTGCTATTAACCTCGGTGGTGGTGCTGAGTACGAGCTTACTAAGGACTTGAGCGTAAACGCTGAGTTGAAGTATCAGATTATTAGCAACTACAACCAGTTGCTACTTGGTGTAGGTGTAGCTTACAAGTTCTAAATATATAAGGTAGGTCCTAAAAGTCTATGTCAGTCATCAGCTGTTTGGTTGAGTTTGATAGATAGTTTTTAGGGACTTATCTGTATAAAATAAATCGGTTCGTTAGAAAAAGTTCTTGGTAATTTTCTAATGAACCGATTTTCGTTTATATCCATTCCTCCTCAATAGAATTAAGACTTATAAAAAGAAAGAGCCGGATAATTGATTACCAATTATCTGGCTCTTGTTTTAGTGCGCCTAACAGGACTCGAACCTGCACAACGTAAGTTACTAGATCCTAAGTCTAGCGCGTCTACCAATTCCGCCACAGGCGCATAACAACTGCAAAGATACGCAATGTTTTGGATATAGCCAAATGTTTGGGGATTTCTTTTCTCTTATACACCTTTTCTGCCTATATGATTTTTGTCAGTTAATAATCTTATACTATTTGTTTGTGAGTGAAATTAAATATATATCTTTGCAAAGAAAGTTTGGTTGCTAAATAAATATCTTTTTGAGTTCTAATGTAATTACGATATCATTCGAGAATGAAAGGGCTGGTTTTACGAATAGCCCCCTATTATATTCCCTCTTCATATAAATAGAAAAGTGCCAGACAAATGAATGTCTGACACTATAGTTTTTAGAGAGTTAAGGAAAAGCCTCTACTCTACTTTCGTCATCAAGACGCAAGTTTAGAGGAGGCTAATCTATAGAGATAGAACTTTAGAATACGAACTGCAAACGAGCCTGAACCTCATGGAAGTTCTTGTCGTAAGGCAAGAAGTCCTTTGTCAGATGGTGATAAGTATAATCAACCATCACTTGTGCAAACTTGTTGAAGCTGTAGTTCAAACCGAGTGTATAAGAACGAACGACACCACCGCCAACACTTGTTGAATTGTAAGGCCAGTCAGCCATGTAGCCATCAGGATAATACTGATTACGAGCTACAGAGAAGTATTCACCCTTCACGATGTCGTTCAAACCAGTGTAGTTGAAACGGCCAACGATTTCCAATGACCGACCACTTAAACCACGAAGCACACCTTCGTTCTTGTCGTAGCTATAAGGATTACCGAAAATCATATAACCTGCTTCAATATATCCACCATGGAAATTGTTTGAGCGCAATGGATTGGCAGCAATCCATGCATCAAGTGTACCCCAGGTATCGATGTTGTTGTTGCTGGCATCAAAGAGAGTTTTTGAGTCGCGTTTCTTGGTGACATGTTTGTAAAGATATTCACCACGAACAAACATCTTCTGGTTGTGATAGAGCACTTCTGCACCAGCGTCAAACACATTTTCAGCCCAAGGGAGTTCGCAAGATACAAACTGTTCGTCTTCATCCACGAAGGTTTCCATGCTCTGACCGAGTTTCACCGTCTTCTTCAACACATTGTCTTCGGCAACACCGCCACCAACATGCTGGAAGCGTACGTTTCCACCAATAGACAATGTTTGATTTTCATCGATGATTGGGCGATAGAGATAACGTCCTGAGAATACAAGACCATTGTAACCAGCCTCAATCTTGTTGTATTGATTTTCGGTGAATACACCCTGATAAGCCAAGAAGTGATCATTGGTATACTTGTAGGTAATACCCAACTCACGACCTTCACCGAGGGCGTTTGCAACACCTGCACGTGAGATGAAGTGATAGCTACCTAATGAGGTGTTGCGAGCCATAGAACCAGCGGCATCGTTATAATAACCACCTTTGATAGCATGACGGCCACCCTTGCTGTCTTCCTGAGCATACTGCAAGAAGATGTTCTTCTGACTGAACTTACCGCCACCGAAGCCGAAATCAGCATAGAAATACCAATTCTGATAGGTCAATGAGGTACGGATACGTGCATCAGAAATTGCTGCACCACTCTGCATCGGAGTGAAGTCTGTATGATAGTAGGCTGCATCAGCCATAAAGCGAGCTCCTACAGTGAAATGAAGGTCTTCGGCCTTGTTGTCGATAGTTACGGTCGGTTTAGAGTCGAAGTCCTGTGCGTTTGCTGACAATGCAGTGAGAGCCAGCAGAGGCATCAACATATATTTCTTCATATTCGTTTCTTACTTTGATTGTTTGATGGTATTTTGTTCCTGATTAATAGCCTAAAGCATCGAGAACAGCGTCGGCATTAGGTACCTTAGAAGGTGCCTGAGAGTTATCATAGAGCTGTCCGGGATGGAAAGGATTAGCGAGCTTAGCATTGCAACGGAATCCGTTTTCAATCATATAATGGAGAGAAATTTCCGAACGATTGGTGAAATATCCATCCATGTAAACAGGATGCGTTTCTGGCTCCTTGAATGTTGTGTAAGCAGTAGGCTGTACAGTTACATTGAGAACATCATCAAACTCTGTTGGGTTCTGTCCCCAGAAGTTTACATAGTAACCCATGTTTCTCTTCATTTGAGCATCTGAATCGAATGAATATGGGTGGTTAAGCATACCCGCCTTGCGAATCATATAAGCTTGCCAAGGCTTGTTCATTTCAGGATAGTTGTTTGGAGCACCTGCGATAGATGGACCAATGATATGTGCACCATTGTCTTGTGCATATTTGATAATGCTAGCATAACCAGATGGAGTATCAAAAGCAATATCAGTAGCATAAGGTGTAGGTTTAGTAATCCACAACAAGTAGCACATTGGCACCTTGCCCTTAAACACGCCATAAGCACGATGCAAAGCATCAAAAGAGAAGGTTTGGAGTACAACCTTACCATTAGTGTTACCCACGTTCACCTTACCATTCTTATAGAAAGGACTGCTTGCACTCTCTGGCTTTGTAATAATGTTCCAACCCCATTCATCAAGAATGTTATAAACACGTATCTCGATGTCTTTCGGGTTCAACCATGACTCCTTAAATTCTGGATAAATACCAGGACGGTTGCCATTGTCGGCTGGGTCGTTCCGATAAGCTGTAGAACCATTCTTATCGCCAAAGCTATATTCAACGAAATCCATGTATTTAGCTGCCTTGCTTCCTACAACACTTGGCTCGTCAACTTTTACTGCAGCCTTTGCAGCCTTGTAGATTTCAGCCAAAGTCATGTTCTGATATTCAGGCTTAATCTTGTAGGTAAGAACACGGCGGCCATTAACATCGCGATTGAGCATCTTACCCATAGCATAGTTAATCTGATCTTGGAGAGCAGAAACATACAAGCCATCTGAATATTGAATAGAAGGCACACCACTGGCACTATATACTACTTTTCCATTATGTCTTGCCGCAAAAGAAGCACGTCCCTGTTCTGGTGTAGCATCATTAAACCACTTACCAGCATCAAGCATCAACAACTCTGCATAGTAATAAGACAAGGTGTAATTTGAACGGAAATCTTTTTTGTCGCGGTCATATTGTGCCTCAATATCAGCTTCAGAGAAATGCTGGCTGCCATCGGCATTACGAAAACTGCGATAAAAATCCTTACGTACAGTTGGGACTTCATCAGAGAATACATCTTCGATATTCGTTGTGCGCTTCAGATTTTCATCATGGTTGGCCAATACCACACCATCTTTTGTTACCTGGAGGTCACTTTCCAAATAATCTGCGCCCATGTTTCGTGCCCATCGCCATGCAGCTTCGGTCTCTTCTGGAGCCCAATAGGTTGAACCACGGTGTGCCATGCAAGCATACAAAGGCACATAGTCACGAACTTTAGCCATCTCTGGAGAAATCTGCTGCACTGCAATACGCTTTGCATCTGTGTTCTCGTTGGTGAACTCCTGCTCATCAGAACAAGAGGACAGGACTGATACGGCTGCTAACCCCAAGAGTCCTAATCTGTAAAGAGTCTTCATCTTTCTTTTGGTTTTAGTTGTTTATTATTTATTTTAATATCTCTTACTTTTCTTCTTGTGCCTTCTTTGCCAAATACTGCTCCTCACGATAGGTTAAACCCATGAAAAGAATAGAGAATAGGCAAGCAAATATCAGAAGGATGAAAGTCCAGTTCCATCCAGCAGCTTCAGCTACATAGCCAATAACAATGTTAGCCAACAATGCAGTTCCAAGCACATAACCCATAAAACCAGTTAGTCCGGCTGCAGTTCCAGCCGCATTCTTGGGAGCGAGATCAAGCGCCTGTACACCAATAAGCATCACAGGACCATAAATCAGGAACCCAATGGCTATTAAGCAGCCTATAACTACATTCACATTGTCAATATTCTGCCAATAGACAACGATAGCTATAGCTACGAGTATCATGAATAAAATTGTAGGAAGCGCGCGGCGACCTTGGAATACTTTATCTGAAAGCCAACCACAAATGATAGTTCCCGGAATGGCTGCCATCTCATAAGCAAAGTATGCCCAACCGGCACTCTTGATATCAATACCACGCTCGGTAAGAATAGTTGGTGCCCAGTCTAAACAACCATAACGCACCATATAAACAAAAGCATTGGCAAAAGCAATATACCAAAGGAACTTGTTTGTCAATACAATCTTGAAGATTTCCTTGGTTGAGAGCACCTCTTCTGCCTTCTCTGAATAGTTCTTTGAAGCCGAACCACTCCATTTTTCAATTGAAGGTAAACCGCAAGACTGTGGTGTATCGCGAATCATACTATAAGCCATCAGTGCTATCAGAATAGCCACTGCGGCTGGGAATGCATAAGTTCCGATGAGGAAATAACGTTGTTCGTCGGCACCATAAAACCACGAACCGAACCAGAGTGTACCATAAACGGCCATTGGACCGACCAATGCACCGCCCACGTTATGGGCACAATTCCAAAACGACATCCAGGTCCCACGTTCTTTAATAGAGAACCAGTGAGTCATTACACGTCCGCAGGGAGGCCACCCCATTCCATTGAACCACCCCACAAGGAAGTTCAACGCTGCCATAAGCAAGATAGCAAAAGACTTATGATCGGCACCTATCCACTGAATAGGAACAATCATAAAGAGCATCGAGATTGCAGCCATAATCAAACCTAAAGGAAGGAATGTACGTGCATTACTACGATCGGAGATACTCGCCATAATAAACTTTGAAAAACCATAGGCGATGGCATTCATTGAAAGCACTATACCAAGTTCACCTTTCTCAAATCCAAAGTTGGCAAGCATTGGGATTGCCATTGAGAAATTCTTGCGAACAATGTAAAATCCAGCATATCCAATGAATATACCTAAAAAGACTTGCCAGCGCAGTTTCTTGTACCTTGCGTCGGCTTCAGGGCCGGTCTGTTCTGCTTTATAGGCCGGTGGGGTTAACAGTTTCCACATAATCGATTGTTATTGTATTTGGTTTTATTATATTTTGTTCTAAACTTTAGCCGATGATGCTTTATTTTAGCCGACGACATTTTAGGAAGATTTGTTATTCCTTCGACAATGCATTTCCTACTCATCAGCCATTGTTCTTTGAGCCATTCGCTTTATTTGGTTTTACCAAGTATTGTTTAAGGTAGACAATTTCTTGTCTCATAGCATTATTGGTTTCATTTCGGAATAATTTGAAAGTTATTCGCTTATACAGCGAAGACTATTTGTTTCATTTGAAAACAAAGATATATGATTTATATTAATAACACATAATTCATTAACATTTTTTATAAAATTAATATCTAAAAGTGACTATTCAGCGATACTCGATATATACAATGCATATTATTGCTGTCCAGTAAATCTTTTCCACATATACTTGAGTTCGGGATAAGTTTAGCATGAGAAAAGTTCCAACTGCCTTGATTTTTCCACATACACTGGCAGTGCCTCTGGCTTGTTCTCAAAGAAGCAGTATGCTGTAAGGGCAGAACACAAGTTCATGATAAAGTTGTGTATCGAGCGGTGTCTTGAGTGAACAAGGTTGGCTTTGTTCTTGAGTAGTTCGTTAATGCACTCGATGATGTATCTTTTCCTCAGCATGATCTTGTCCCACATAGGCATCAGTTTGTTCTTCATCTTAGCCTTGAGCCCATGAACGAGTTGGATACCTTGACTGAACAGGCTCTCAAAGAGTTCCTGCTTGATGTATCCTCTATCAGCGAAGACCTTCCCAAACAAGACCTTTGAAAACACCGTCCATACCCTTCTATCCCTGTCATCCACATTTGCTCCTGTAAGACAGAACGTTATCACTTCACCAGAATCATTGCATAGCAGGTGCAGCTTGAATCCATGACACCAGCCCATGGTACCCTTTCCGTCCTTGGCGAGGCCGGCAAAGACTTTGTTGTAATATCGTCGTACATTGTGACATACGGGTATCATTGTGCTGTCAACGAATGTTATACCCGTACACTTGCCGAAGGCATAGAGCTTCATGAACAGCATCATCTTAAAGAACACTCTTGGCATGAGTTCAACGAAGCGGTTATAGGAAACCGCGTCGGGAAAATCCTGACGCATCACCCCTTTGACCCAATTCAAATAATACTCCTTGAAATTGCGATATGCGCCGAAATGATAGCATACCAAAATGGTCATAATCTCACTTTCCGAGAGTCTGCCCTTGCGGTTTCGGTAGCGTTTGCCGTCACTGTTATGGGACGGTAGACGCAGGTTTTTCGCTAATTCGGCACTCAAATTCTTATCAAACTCGTCGATTATACAGAAAATTTCAGTAACTTTGTCCTTGATAATCATCGTTCGAAAATCTTGTAATCTATTGATTCTCAACTATCAAGATACGAATTTTTGACGAGGTTACCAACTTTTTCAAGCCTTTTCTTATCCCGAACTCGCGTATGTTAACAATATTATTTCTTTAACTAACTAACGATTGACAATGAGAAAGACATTATTGACAGTTTTATGTATGGGAGCTTTGTATGCATCAGCTTCTGTACTTTACAATGGTGCTGGGGAAACCAGTGTGGTGATGAATCAGAATGCGGTGTCCGTTAAGGGCACTCCTACTAAGAAGGCTTTGAGTAAGGATGAGCGTGCAGCTGTTTCACTCATTACGTCTATGTATAACACAAAAGGCTTTGAGAATGGTACATACCTAAAAAGTCATTGCACAAAGAAGTTACTGAAGGAGTTGAAGGCAGCGTATATTAATGGATATGATTCACAACCAAATGGTTATGCAGGATGGTTGTTCCGCTCTGGTGTCCGAAAGGGACTATCTAATGCACATAAGGTGCTACGTGTTGTGAGCCTTGGTAACAACTGGTATCAGTACACTTTCTTGGATAAGGGCTTTAAATGTATCAATAAGGTAAAGGTTATCAAGGTTGGTAACAAACTGATGTTTGACGAGATAGAGCAAGGTAAAATATAAAACATAAATACCTTTCAGAACTTCCCATTCCCTCCTTTTAGAGGGATTGGGGCTTGGGAAAGGTCTTTATCATCTTTCTTGCAAACTCTATAATAGAGTCCTTGCCTCGTGTGAAGTCCTCAGAAGCGAGCGATACCTTGTAGTCTGGGTCAATACCAAACTCGGTCATCTGTTTATCACGATCGTACATCGGACAAGCAGAGAAGCGCACTGACCATCCATTAGGTAGTTCGGAAGAGAAGGGCATACCAGCTCCGCCGCCTGTACGGTCGCCCACTACAATAACATTTGGGCAACACTTCATATACTTAACAAACTCGTTGGCAGCAGAGAAGACGCTGCGATTGGTCAGTACGATGACTGGCTTTTGCCAACGGATACCCTTTCCTGGTTTGAGATATTCTGGTTGTAACGCAGAGAAGTCGTTATGACCTTTTCCTGTTTTATGCTGTATGTAGCCAACGAGTAGTTCCTTGTTTGTAAAACGTGCAGCAAAGGCTTCGGCGTTTGTAAGATTACCACCTCCGTTGTTGCGCACGTCGATAATCAGTCCGTTACAAGGTTGAAGATGAAGGAAGATATCGTCAAGGTTACCTGCTCCAATAGCATTTTGGAAGGTTTCACAGCGTACATAGCCGATGTTATCATCAAGGACAGTATAGTCTAAGCCGCTTGCAATGAGGTAATCAGTCTTAAGATAAAGACGTTGAAGCGAATCAGAGTAGTTCTTGGGATAGTCTTCATGCCACGACCAATAGCGACCTACGTTGAAAGAGGTGTACAAATTGACGTGTCCATCCTTTAGTTCTGAAAGCATATTAGTCATTACTTCAAACTGTTGCTTGGCTGTCATAGAGTTGTCAAACTGCCGAGCATAGCGACTGTGTACCTCCTGCCAGTCTATCCCCTTCTGTGAAAAGAAACAGTAATGCTCGTCGATAATTTGCCACAAAGCCTCAAAGTTGCCTTGAGGACTATCTGATAGCTGGTCATTGGTGACGCAGCTTGTTGCAGTACCGAGTAGGGTCAGTGCTGGAATCAGTAAGTATAGGAAGGAATGATATAGCTTTCTCATGGGATGAACTTATTGATTGAGAACTTACGAACAATACCGATTACAAAGAGATTACTCCATACATGTTGGCGCAGTTGGTTAATCTTTGCTTGCTGATAGTCGCCAAGATAGCCAACACGAAGTGTCGTATGACGAACCGTAAAATCGAGAGTCAGCATCTGGCGGAGCGATGGTGTAGATACAGGAGAAGTGACAACAAGATTATGATCATAGTTGTCACGAGTAAAAATCTCGTAATAACTCTGTCCGTAATTGGGTGAGAAGGTTAGTCCGAGAATTGGTACTTGCACTTCATATCGCAGCAGAAAAGGTATCTTTCGTAGGTGGAAGCGATAAGCAGCAACGGCATTCGGAGCAATATTCACTTGTGCGTAAGCCTGTGCGGGATTGTTAGAATTACGCATATTATAGAGGAATCCGAGTCGTGTATCAACACCTCCACCCACTTTTAAGTGTAGTTCTCCTTCTCCAATTTTCCATTGTTCTAAGGCATATTGCCAATTATATTGGAAGTTATAGAAGCCACCCAACTCATTGTTATTCTCTTTTCTATTATGAACTGACAGTAGCTGTGCTTGGTGTATGAGTTCCCTTGATAGCTTGGTTCCATTCTCACGCACCGAATGAGAGATATAACGAAACTCTGTTCCAGTATATTCCTCGGGTGAGAGGTAGGTGTCAAGGGCGTTAACAGCACCCATTCCCAACATCTGTGTATTGGTGATAACCTTGTTACTACGCAACGTGTCCTGCGCAAGTGTGGGTGTTGATGTTGTGAAAAGGATGATTGCTGAAAGAGACAAACAGCGAAATAAGGACTTTTTTAGGTTCATAGGCGTATTTGAAACGTGTCAATAAAAGCGTAAGTCAAATAGATGTTGGTGTCAACCTTTGGGTGATAAGCCTCCAAGCGTTTATAAATAGTTCTTTGAGTGGGGGACGTACGGTGTGTACGTCCCCTTTTTCAATTCATTGTTTATCGTATTGTTTATTCGTTGTCGAAGAGGTTTAGCTGACCAGTAATCTCATCAATGACCTGCTGTTGAGACTTACCTGCATCTGGATCGAGGTTCTCCTCATTCGTTACAGCAGTAGAGTTCTCCTCCTGTACGTCATCTTCATTGTTCTCGTCATCTGCTTTCTCCTCCTCAGGGAAGCGTGTTGGTTCCAACTCTTCAATCTTGTCAACCGTCCAAGTTGTTAGGCGTTTGCCCTTTGCCTTGAATCCCTTCACGCCAACAAACTGCTCTGCATCAATCTCCTCTGTGCCACGTGAAGCATCAGCACCTCCATAAGTAATCTGTATGCGAGGGAAGGCAACATCAGTCAGCAGTACCATCTGCGAATCAGGATTATCTCCGATGAAGTTCTGATGACGTTTACTTGCTTCCATCTGGAATCGCTTCAAGTATGGATAACCCTGATTGTCTGCATCGTAGATGACAGCTGTCCAAGGCTTGTCAGCATCAAACTTCTCTATGCGGAGAATGTTATCTTCGTAATGGTTGGATGAATCGAAGTTGGTGATATAGAACTCTCCGTTTTTAAGTACAACAAGGATGCTATCTTGGTCAGAGAATTCTCCAAGGAAATTACCATGGTCTTCGTAGTTGATACGGTTGACATCTGGGTCGAACCACACCTTACGTCCACCCAAAGTGGAGTGTCCGTGGCTCTTCAATGAGATGCGGTGAATACTCTCTTTGGTCAGCAGATTACCCTTTGCGGCACGTCCCTTGATGAGAATACTTGCAAAGTCACGTTCCATGAAGATATTTTGCTTCTTCTTGTCTGGGTTCGGATCGAGTGTAATCTTTATCAACTCAGCCTCACCATTAGGATTGGCTGTGAAATAGTTAATCTTAGAACCAGGCGTACCAAGGGTTACGTCGTATTCCTTATCACGTGTGATAGAAGTCACGTTGAAGCGTTTGA
>CAUVDL010000068.1:0-12037 GCA_963550695.1 uncultured Prevotella sp.
CAATGAAAGTTTACTTTCATATTGCCGAACGCAGCCTATCTTCTGCAAAGATAGTGCAAGTGAGTGCAATGAAAGTTTACTTTCATATTGCCGAACGCAGCCTATCTTCTGCAAAGATAGTAATTAAAAACTATAATTACAATAATTCATTGCGAAAGGTTACGTTCTATTGTAGGATTACATACCGATAGAGGTATATTTGCAGTGTATAAATAAATAAATAATAGGAGAACTAACAGCCTTGAAAAAGAAGTGCGACGCAAGCTATTCAGCACTCCGCACATATGGTGCGGAGCATCAACACAACACGTGCGAAGCATCAACACCATATGTGCGGAGTAACAACACATCAGTTAAAGATGGGAAGAAAAAGCCAATATAGACATTACAAAGAATGTTATCAGACGTTTATGGCTAACAAACATGAGAAATGTTTACCTGCCAACACAAATAGGACATAACTCTTTTTAGCATCTTTCCTACTATAACTTTCCCTCCTCTCGATATGAGAAATACCCTCCATCGGCGAGTATTACATGGTCTGCAAAGTGGATATGAAGCAACTCGCAGGCCTTATGAATATGCGATGTCAGCATATCATCATCCCTACTTGGATTTGTACTTCCGCTGGGGTGATTATGACAAAAAGCCAAAACGGTTGTATTCTTTAACAACACTTCCTTCATCATCAATCGAATATCGACAGGTGCCATAGTAAGTCCACCCACCGAAATGCGCTTGGCTTCGATGAGTCGGAAGTTCTGTTTCATCATTAGAACCCAGCCTTCTTCGATATCAAGATCTTGTATCGTCGTGTGCATAAACTGGTAGATCTTCTCGGCACTATTGAGTATCGGCACCTCTTCTACCGTCGCCTTTTGCCGTCTTTTACCTAATTCACAAGCTGCAAGGATAGTGATTGCCTTTGCCGAACCAATACCCTTGTATTGCTCTAAATCGCGAATAGAAAGTTTTCCAAGTGCATTCAGATTATTATGACAGTCATTGAGAATACGCTTCATTAGGTCTACCGCACTCTCTTTGGGTGTGCCAGAACCAATCAGAATAGCCAGTAATTCAGCATCACTGAGTGCAGTAGCCCCCAGTCTTTCAAGTTTTTCACGTGGGCGATCAGCCTCAGCCCAGTGAGTGATAGTGAGTTTGGGAAATTCAGAATTCATAATTCAAAATTCATAATTATGATTACTATTAATTCAAAACTCAGAATTCAGAATTCAGAATTATGATTACTTGTCTTTCATTTTTCATACTTCAACATTTGCATTCTTGATTAAGCATTATCATTTAGGTGAACATTCCGCTCATTTAAGGTGGTTCATCTGCCTAATATTTGACTTCAAATCCACTACTCATGTTCCTCTTTTTCGTGATAATAATAGAAGTTAACAACTTGATTATCTCTATATTATCATTACTCATAGACTGATATCCGACATCATTAATATACTCGCCTGCAAAGAGCTTTTCAAGCCAATAATGAGTTTCCTTAGCTTCTTTAAGCGCTATCTCCAGTTTGTGTATAAAATCAGCAGAGCTTTGTGCACTCTGACTTTCTGCTATATTCGCCCCAATACTTGTTCCACTCCTAAGGAGTTGTTTAGACAAAATAAACTCCTTTTCTACGTCTTTAAGATATTTATATAGACGTATTATCCTATTGCTATAAGCATCGACCTTCGTCAATAGAATATTGTTCTCACGTTTAAGCATAATATCAGATGGTTTGTAAGTAAGTTTAGGTCTAAGATTATAACGGCTCAATTAACTATAAAAGAGCCGTCAATAGTTTCCATTTCAATTCACATCGGTAATCATAATTATGAATTTTGAATTATGAATTATGAATTATTTATAGAAGTTTTTCTCATATGCAGCAAATTCATCCATGCCACATACGCAGCGTTTCCACCATGCACTGATGAAGCCACAACCGTAGCCAGTAAGCTGAATAAAGGCTGCTTCGATACTAAGAAGACCAATATTAAGACTGTTGTTTTGCATAGCAGAATCCACACAGATAATAACACTGTATAGTATCAGTGGCAACAAGCCCATCATGATAAGGAGACTTCCAAAGACATTAATTATTGGGAATAACTGCAAGAAGAGTCCAAAGAGAATCATCAGAACCAATAAAGCCGTTCCAACAGTAAATACCATCGGTAAGAGATGGACAAGTTTCAGTGACTCAGGATACTTCTTATAGAGGTTAATTCGCGCAATACCAGAATTGTAAACCTGCTTCCAGAACTTGCGAAAATCCGTACGACGCTTGTGCCACACCCATGCCTCAGGGAACAGTCGACAACGCTTTCCAGCCTTGAAAATGCGAATAGAGAAGTCGATATCCTCTCCAAAACGCATCTTTGAGAAACCTCCTAACTCCTGATAGACATCACGACGGATACCCATATTGAATGAACGAGGATAGAATTTGTCAAGTTTCTTCTTACCACCACGTATTCCTCCCGTCGTAAAGAACGAGGTCATTGAATAAGAGATGGCCTTCTGTGTATCGGTGAAAGAGTCATGTGCACAGTCAGGTCCACCAAAAGCGTCGGCTGGCTCACGCTCTAACTCCTCACTCACAGCACGGATATAGCCCTTTGGAAGTACAACATCGGAGTCAAGAATGAGCAGATACTCACCTTTTGCACGCTCAGCACCATAGTTACGGCTCTGCCCTGGACCCGAATTTTCTTTGCTATAATAATGCAGGTCGAGCTTATCAGCGTACTTATCGCATACCTCCTTACACGGAATCTGTGAGCCGTCCTCAACGATAACGACCTCAAAATCCTTCTCCTCCTGGCTAAGCAGGCTCTCCAACAGTTCTTCAACCTCATCTGGACGATTGAAAACAGGAACAATGATGCTGTACTTCATAATATTGCAAAGATAACACTTTGTTCGTGAATGACAAGTAATTTGATAAATTATTCTCTCAAAATAACATTCTTTCTCTCCACCCCTTAGCATATATGAAATAGCAAAGTATGCCTAAACTCACCAATAGATCTACCACAGACGACCATAAATAATTGTTAATCTTCTGTTAAACGGGGGCTTCATCTTTATCCATTGATTTATTTTAACTATATTTGTACAAAACTATTCTTATACAGTAAAGCGTGATAGACATCTGCTGAAAGCTACCAAAAACCGATGCAAAATATGACAAAAGAAGACAGGCAAAATGCCATTCTCGACCAGCTTCTGACACAGGAGTCTGTATTGGTTTCCGATTTGGCAACCTCCTTGGATGTATCATCAGTAACGATACGTAAAGACCTAACCGAACTTGAAAAGGCTGGAAAGCTTTATCGAAGTCATGGTAAAGCTATTCTTATCAATCCATTCACCAACAATCGTTCAGTAAACGAGAAGGAAAAGCTGAATGCGGAAGAGAAACAACTCATCGGAGCAGAGGCTGTCAAGCTACTTGTGAAAGACGATTCCATCATTCTTGCATCAGGAACAACAATTCATGTGTTGGCTTGTAACATCCATTCTGAGAGTAGACTGACGATTGTTTCAGCCAGTCTTCAAGCCACGATGACCTTAGCAGGCAACGATAACATTGATATTATCCAACTTGGTGGTATGGTTCGCCACAGCAGTGTGTCGGTTGTTGGGCAATATAGTATGGAGATACTTCGCGGCTGTTCGTGTACAAAACTCTTCTTGGGTGTGGATGGTATCGACCTTGACTTTGGTATCTCAACAACAGACATGCGTGAAGCAGAACTGAACAGAAGTATGATGAACGCTGCACAGAAGACCATTGTCTTAGCTGATTCGAGTAAGTTTGGCCGCCGTGGCTTTGCAAAGATTAGCGGATTGGAGGATGTTGACATCATTATTACCGACGCTAAAATACCACAGTCTGTAGCCAACAAGATTGAAGAAATGGGCATAGAACTAATCATTGCAGGTCAACAGGGCGTGCAATAAGACATAAAATAGAAACAAATTAATTTTTACGATTATGAAAATACCATCAGAGTTTGACCCTATCCGTCCGTTTGAGCCGGAAGAATTACCAGCAGTCTATGATAGGATTCTTGCTGACAAGCAGTTTCAAATGGTGCTGGCATACCTCTACCCTGATGTTCCAGCAGAGGCGATAGCAAAGAAGATGCACGCTTGTAAGACAAATCTTGATTTCCAAAAAGCCTTCTGCTATCCTTTCCTCCAGCGTCTTGTCACGGAGTTAAGCTTAGGATGTAGCATAGATGCGGTGAATATCAGCACCCGCAACCGCTATACTTTTGTCAGCAACCATCGTGACATTGTGCTAGATTCTGCTTTCCTCGACAAGCTTCTCATAGATGTTGGCTTTACCACTACTTGTGAGATTGCTATCGGCGATAACCTCCTTTCGCAAGATTGGGTGCGTGACTTGGTGCGTATCAACAAGTCGTTTACCGTAGAGCGTGCACTCCATTCGGTTGAGATGCTCCGTGCCAGCAAGCGTATGTCAGAGTATATCCACTTCGCTATTGCTGAAAAGAACGACAATGTATGGATTGCTCAACGACAGGGAAGAGCGAAGAATTCAAACGACCTTACCCAACCTGCTATCCTGAAGATGATGGCAATGGGTGGCGAAGGTACTATCATTGAGCGTTTGAAACAGCTGCACATCGTGCCATTGGCTATCTCATACGAATACGATCCATGCGATTATCTCAAGGCACGTGAGTATCAATTGCGCCGTGACATACCTTACTGGAAGAAGACAGCTGAGGACGATCTTGAAAGTATGTTAGTTGGAATCAAGGGCTACAAGGGACATATCTTCTACAAATGTGCACCATGTATTGATGAATGGCTTGACACAGTAGATGAGGAATTGCCAAAGAACAAGCTCTTCGATACGATTGCAGCACATATCGATCACGAAATCCACAGTAACTACAAACTCTACCCTATCAACTACGTGGCATTAGATATGATTCAGGATACACGTGTTTACGAAGAGTATTATACAGTGGAAGACTATCAGAACTTCAACACCTACCTTGATGGTCAGATTGAGAAGATTGATATTGAGAACCGTGATGATAAGTTCTTACGCACTTGTCTGCTGACTCAGTATGCTTATCCTGCAAAGAATTATATTGCGGCTTCATCTGAAAACGGCAGATTTAAATCACTTCTGAATCGTCTCACCTTTAAGAAATAATACAACGTGGACTGGTTCAGAAAGACAAGCTACAGACTATTGACTATGGTAGCGGCAGTCATGTCGTTACTCATAGTCAGTGCCTGTGAGCATAACTTCTACGAGACAGGCGACAGCGAACTGTCTTATCTACATACCGACTTTGTTGAAGCAAGGACTAACGAGCTATCAGCCTTTGTTTCAGCAACTACTGACGACGGAGTACAACTGACCTTAAAACCTGCAATAAAAGAACTATGGGCGACAAAGGGCGACACAACCTATCGGGCCTTGCTGTATTATAATAAGGTGGAGAATGGCGTAACGTCGTCGTTTGCCATCAGTCCTGTTGCTGTCTTACGCCCCCATTCGGCACTTGACTTCCCAATTGTGTACACCGACCCCGTTGGTTTTGAAAGTATCTGGATAAGCAAGAACCATAAGTATTTGAATCTTACACTTACATTAAAGACTGGAAAGACCGAAGACAAAAAAGCTATTCAAAACTTAGCTATTGTCTGTGACTCCACAAAACACCTGTCTTCTGGTGGACGAGCATTCTATCTCCGACTACATCATCACCAGAATGGAGTACCAGAATATTACAGCAGACGTATCTTTACAAGTATTCCTTTGAATGGTTTTAAGCAGCAGGATTCCATCTATTTAAGTATCAACACGTATAAAGGAAAGATTAACAAGCAGATTACTTTCTAACACTATCAACTGCATTCGTTTTACATTTATGTTTTACTGCGTTTTCATCTGCAATAAAACACAAACGACAAGCCTATATAAAGACATAGGTAAAATTATCCACTATCTATTCTTTTCTCATCCTCTAACACAGAAACCTTTTCTTTTTAACACTCGAAATTCCACCGATAACACCTTGAAAAATCATTACATAATTTCAAACAAAACATCTATAAATAAGGATAAAAGCACGTGTAAAAGACCGATTTGTAACCAAAAGAAAATCAATTAGTTATAAAGCGGTAAAGTAAAAGGTGCTTAATTAGACTTCAAAAGGGCGTTAGTAAGGGTCTTAAAGAGCATCTTTTGAAAGCCTATTAGGCGTCTTTTAGAGGCAAAAAGAGCATGTATTAATTTTGATCTACATGAAAACAATTTACAAAATATCAGTATTGTGGAAATAAGTTATTTGTAGATTACAGATTGACATCGTATCAATTTAGGATAGACATACCATGCAAGTGTATAAATCTCTACCCTTGATTACACATTAATATCAGCCTTTTATCAATATATTAGCCCCCAATCCGTTTCTAATTTATATAGAAAAAACAAAAAAATAGTGTACCTTTGCAGTCTATAATTCATTTGTATAAACCTGATATGATAAATTCAATATTTCAATTTGACAATAAAAGAACTGTATTTTCAGCGCAGAATAATATAATAAAAAGAGGTTTTCTCGTTCTTTCCCTCCTACTTTCTGTAACAGCAAACTATGCTGACAATGTTGATTTCAACACTGCTTTACGCATTGCAAGAGCGTATGTAAATATAAGCAAGAAGGCTGCCCAAAACGTAAAAACACGTGTTACAGCATCGGCAACACAACAACCTTACTACGTTTTCAACGATGATGCAGGTAAAGGTTTTGTAGTTGTTGCAGGCGATGATAAGATGGGTAAGGTATTGGCTTACAGCAAAGAGGCTTCGATTGATATGGCTAACCTCAATCCCGAAGCACGTTATCTCTTCGATTCCTATCGACAGGTGTATGAGGAGTTGGGCAAGAATAAGACGCTTACCACACGTGCAGGAGCAGCTACAAAAACAGCTGATGCTGTGCAGCCTTTGCTAAAAAGCAAGTGGGGACAGGACTATCCCTACAGCAAGCAGACCCAATATGTAACGGGCTGTGTGGCTACTGCGGTTGCACAGGTGATGTATTACCATAAATGGCCAGCACAAGGAAAGGGACAAGAAAGCTATAAGGTGACGTTTGATAATACTGTTCGCTCGGCCGATTTCACAAAGTCACACTACGACTGGGACAATATGTTGCCTGATTATAACCATAGGAACGTTACTACAAAGCAGGAAGATGCAGTGGCTTTATTGATGAATGACGTAGGTATTGCAACCAATATGCAATACACGGATAGGGCAAGTGGTACACAGAGTTATATGGCTGAGCGTGCATTGCGCAATTACTTCGACTATGATGCCTCAATGGTAACCAGATTATACGAGGGTGTTGACAACTTTATTGAGATTGTAAAGAAAGAACTCCGCAATGGTTTTCCACTCTATATATCTGGTGATTCAAAGAATCGAGCGGGTCATGCGTGGGTCTGCGATGGCTTTGATGAGGAGGATAGGTTCCACATGAATTTTGGATGGAATGGTCAGGCAAATGGCTATTACTCGCTTGCTACCTTGGATGTAACGTCTACTGGTCGTGAGTTTAACGGTGCACAGCATAGCTTCAACCTTAGACTTCATGTCATTGCAATACATCCCAACAAACCTAATACGCCTAAGATTGATGATGATATAGCGTATCAGTCGCCTAATATCAAGTTTAACAACGATGGTATGATGGCGTTCGTAGGGGATACTCCTACCACAACATCCGATGCATCAAAGGTGATGTATACAGGGTTTATCAACCAGGCTAATGCTGTTCTTGTGGGCGACATCGGTTTAGGTATCTATGACCAAGAGGGCAAACTGGTAAAGGTAACACCTTACGGACAGGACGGAAGGAAGATATTCAGCAAAGAGCGATTTGTCTTTAACGATGGTGAGTGGATTTCTGGAGGTGTGATTAATGATAAGGTAACCTTCACACTCGACTTTAAGTCATTGACTAATGGCACCTATTCACTCTATCCTATTGCTGCACGAATGCTGGAAGATGGCAAGTTAGGCGCTTGGGCAAGAATGAAGACTTCCCCTCGTATCGTGATGAAGGTCGAGAACAGTAAGATAACTTACTTAGAGTTGCCAACGGAAAAGCCAGTCTTTCAACTCACTGCCGAACCTAAGTTAGACGACAAAGTGATGTTAGGTGAGCCGAATGTACTCCGTCTGGACATCCGCAAGCTGGATGCTAATATCTTCTATGGAACCGTAAAGGTGGAACTAATTAACAATGATAATAAGGTAGTATATACCACTGAAACTGCAGGAACAATAGACTTTGATACCTTCACAACCAAGCGTATTAGACTGCCGTTCAACCTTCCTTACGACATAGCTTCTGGTACTTATCATTTGCGCACGACCATCACCAGTACCGACAACATAAGCTATCCAGTACGTGAGAAGGCTTCACAAGAGCCTTATACACTCACGATTGAAGAAAAGAGTCAAGCTGGCATTTTCTCAAAAGCGACTGTTTATACGCAAGATAACGAGGAAGGAAGTGTGCAAATGGAGGACTTTGATGTATCAAGAAGTCCAACATTCAGAGTCGTATGTATTGCATATCTTGCAAAGAACGTACAATACAAGGGTAGTCTGACACTCTATCTTATAGATACTGTGACAGATATGTCTATCAAAGTGACAAAGAATCCGCAGCAAGTAAATCTCATACAGGTTGATGATATGACGATGATTACCAGCGATTGGATTGATCCTAAGGTAGAGAAACTTATTAATAACCGCCGCTATCGAGTGGCATTGATGGGTGTGGTAGATGGTAAGAATGTTGATTTATTACCAGCGTCTACGAAATCACCTTACCTTTCTATCATCCATGGACCGTATGACAAATATCCTGAGGAAGGAACAAATGGTGTGGAAGAAGTGAGCATCAAACCCGCACTGCAGTTCGTTGACAGTCGCTTACACGTACAGCAGCAGGGCTTGAAACGTGTGGAGGTATATGGTATGAATGGTATGTTAGTAGCAAGCAGTGTTGCGAATGGCACCGACAATCTTACCCTCACCGTTCCAAAGGGAATCTACGTGGTACGCATCACCACACAGGGAGGACGATATACAAGCGTTATCCGATAAGCAATCATCCTATAACAAAGAGCGAGTACCTATCCCGGCACTCGCTCTTTTTCTATCTTTTAATAATCTATTCGTACTCCGCACGTATGGTGCTTACCAACAGCACCACACGTGTTGACGCTGAGCACCAATGGTGCTGACTACTAATCTGTGTCTACAAGTAGACTATTTCAACACACCAAGTTCCTTACCAATCTTGATGAAAGCGTTGATACACTTGTCAAGTTGCTCACGGTTGTGACCAGCTGAGAGCTGAACACGAATACGAGCCTCGCCCTTTGGAACTACTGGATAATAGAAACCAGTTACATAGATACCCTCTTCAAGGAGCTTAGCTGCATATACCTGAGACAACTTAGCATCGTAAAGCATTACCGCACAGATAGCACTTTGGGTTGGTTTAATATCAAAACCAGCAGCCATCATCTTATCGCGGAAGTAGTTAACGTTCTCAACCAGCTTGTCATGAAGTTCGTTACTCTCCTTCAACATCTTAAATACTTCAAGGCTGGCACCGATAATACAAGGTGCAAGTGAGTTAGAGAACAGGTATGGACGACTGCGCTGACGAAGCATATCAATGATTTCCTTACGGCCAGTAGTAAAGCCACCAAGTGCACCACCAAATGCTTTACCAAGCGTACCTGTGTAGATATCCACACGGTCATAAGTCTTGCAGAGTTCGCTTACACCATGACCAGTAGCACCAACAACACCAGCAGAGTGAGACTCATCAACCATCACGAGAGCATTATACTTCTCTGCGAGGTCGCAAATCTTGTCAACTGGAGCAACGTTACCATCCATTGAGAACACACCATCAGTAACGATGATACGGAAACGCTGTTCCTGTGCCTCCTGCAAACAACGCTCAAGGTCTGCCATATCGGCATTTGCGTAACGATAACGCTTCGCCTTACAAAGGCGTACACCATCAATAATAGAGGCATGGTTGAGCGCATCAGAGATAATAGCATCCTGATCGGTGAGCAATGGTTCAAAGACTCCACCATTAGCGTCAAAGCAAGCAGCATAGAGAATAGTATCTTCAGTCTTGAAGTAGTCAGAGATAGCAGCCTCAAGTTCCTTGTGGCTGTCCTGTGTTCCACAGATAAAACGAACAGAGGACATACCGAATCCTCGCTTGTCCATCATCTTCTTAGCACCTTCAATCAAACGTGGATGATTAGAAAGACCAAGATAGTTGTTAGCACAGAAGTTCAAAACTTCCTTGCCTTTTACTTCGATTGCCGCACTTTGAGGACTCTCAATGATTCTTTCTTCTTTGTAAAGCCCTGCTTCTTTAATCTCAGCAAGTGCATTACTGAGATGTTCTTTCATCTTACCGTACATAACATTAGATTTTATTTATTAGTAGGCAAAGTAACTTATAAAAATTGAGAAAAAGGAGGTTGAGGAGTTTTTTTTTACGTGATGACTTATTTTTTTAATAATTTTAAGACCTAATAGTATGTTATCAACAAAAAATATGCTTACTTTGCAACCAGTTATATTTAAGCTTAACAATATTTATGAAAAATGTTTTGGTCATAGGCTCTACTGGTCAAATTGGCTCGGAGCTTACCAGAGAACTTAGAAAACGTTATGGTAACGACAACATTGTTGCTGGTTACATTAAAGGAGCAGAACCTAAAGGTGAACTGAAAGAAGGCGGCCCATCAGCAGAAGCCGACGTTACTAACCCAGAGATGATTGCCGATGTGGTTAAGAAATACAACATTGACACCATCTACAATCTTGCCGCATTACTCTCTGTAGTAGCAGAAAAGAAGCCGCAACTGGCTTGGAAAATCGGTATTGACGGTCTGTGGAACATCTTGGAAGTAGCGCGTGAGAACAATTGTGCGGTCTTTACTCCAAGTTCTATCGGTTCATTTGGTTTGAGTACACCTCACACACAGACACCACAGGACACTGTTCAACGTCCTGAAACCATCTATGGTGTGTCAAAGGTTACCACAGAGTTGCTCAGCGACTACTACTTCAAGAAGTATGGTGTTGATACTCGTTCAGTACGTTTCCCAGGTTTGATTTCCTACGTAACACCTCCGGGTGGTGGTACTACTGACTATGCAGTTGACATCTATTACGCTGCTGTTCGTGGTGAGAAGTTCGTGTGTCCTATCAAGAAAGGAACACTGATGGACATGATGTACATGCCAGATGGTTTGCACGCAGCTATCTCATTGATGGAAGCTGACCCAACTCGTTTGGTTCATCGCAATGGTTTCAACATTGCTTCAATGAGCTTCGACCCTGAAGAAATCTTCAATGCTATCAAGCGTTACAAGCCTGAGTTTGAGATGGAATACGATGTAGATCCACTCAAGCAGGGTATTGCTGACAGTTGGCCAGACAGTCTTGACGATAGTTGCGCACGCGCTGAATGGGATTGGAAGCCTCAGTATGACCTCGACGCAATGACTATTGACATGCTGAAGAACTTGGAGGCTAAGTTGAAATAAGTCTATAACACGAAAAGATAGATTAGCATAAGCTTGAATATAGTACCTATTAAACTACTCTATCAGGCTATAATCTAAACAGTATAAAAAAAACAAAGAGGTGGTTACCAGCATGGCAATCACCTCTTTTATTTATTACAAATGTTCCCTCGGATGCGCACTTTGCATCAACACCAAACATTCAACACCCAACACTCAAACAAAACATGTTCCCTCAGATGCGCACTTTACATCATCAGCCAACATTCAACACTCAACAACCAAGCAAAACATGTTCCCTCAGATGCGCACTTTGCATCAACACCAAACATTCAACACTCAACAACCAAGCAAAACATGTTCCCTCAGATGCGCACTTTGC
>CAUVDL010000069.1:0-11912 GCA_963550695.1 uncultured Prevotella sp.
GAATTAACTCAAAAATTTTAATACGTAATTAAAGGAATCAAAGAATGAAAAAAAGAATTCTTTTGCCAGCTATATTGTGCATGGCAATATCAATCTTTACAACTTCTTGTTCTTCTGATGATATTGAGTCACCAGAAGCAAAAGAGCGAATGGTAACCCTTACTGTATCAGCAGGTACAGAGGATAACGCTGCTGCGACACGCGCTCTGTTGAGCGAGGCGGATGCTGCTAAGAGTCCATGGAAGTGGGAACAGGGCGACCAAATTCTTCTTGTGTCAGGTAATGGAAGTCAGAAGACTGTTAGCAAACTTTCAATAAAAACATTGAACCATGGTGGTCTCAGTGCTGAGTTTGAGGGTGAAGTACCAGAAAACAGTTTAACCAATGGTGGTAGCTATCGTTTCTTCTACGTTGGTAAGAATTCTGACGGTAATAGTGATAGAACTGTTGATGCGTCTAAGGGTAGTATCAACATCGACCTTACTAAGCAGACTGGTGAACTCAAAGACTTGAAGCGTAACTGTGTATTGACAGGTACAGGTAAAGTTGTTGTTTCTGGTAAAAAGGCTACCACAGAGGGAAGCATCATATTGTCAAATGTGTTTGCAGTAGCTCACTTTGCTGTGAAGGCAAGCAACGGTACACCTATTACAAAAGTAGGTCTTCGTGGTAAGGGTGTTTACGCTTCAGCTAATGTAGACTTGAGTACTGGTGCAGTAACAGGTGTTTCTGAGATTGGTACAGAGATAGACCCAGAAACAAACATCTTCTTCCCTAACAGTACAACTGATTTTTATGTAACCTTCGTTCCTGGTACCGTAGCTCCTGCTTTTGATGGTTACTATTCTGGCTCATATACGAGTGTAGTTACTGCTCCGATTGCGACACGCAATTATGACGAAAGCAAGTCATTTGTATATTATAATAATCAGAAGGCGAAGTTCTCTGTAAGTGACAACCAGCGAGTTGCTATAACAAACGGTAATATGCAGTATGTAATGCCTATCGCTACCTATACCTCTGAAATGAAGCCAAGAACGCTTACTGCTAACACACTTATTAGATGGAAGAACTCAGTACCACTTAAGCTTACAGCTACACGTACAGTTCATCCAGGTTACTATCAATTAGCACCAGAGCAGTGGGAGATGGCAATGCCAATAAATGGCAAAACCGGTGGTTCTTATAAATATTCTACAGTTATGCACAATGGCGAGAAATATATATCTCCGGAAACCTATCGTTATTTTGACCTTCCATCATGGGGAACTCTGAATAATCCGACGTTGGTTAATTATAAATATACAGGTCCGACATCTCCGAAAACATATACGGAAACTCAGTACGACTATGGGAATAAGTTGTATGTGGGTTCTAAAAAGACGCGTGTGCTAACAACAGAAGAGTGGGAATACTTGTTTTCCAATGGCACTTATAATAATAGTAAGCGTACTTGGGGGAATACGCCTAAATGGGCAAAATGCTTTATTGATGAGAATGGCAATAATGTAAGAGATAACAGCCAACCGGCAGAGTTGCGAGGTTTTCTAATCTTCCCCGATAACATGCCTATTGAGGAAGCAAAGAAAGTGTTTACTCGTAACGAAAATAAGTTTGGAAATCAGAGCAATTCCTCCTTAAATGCGACGACTTATGAAAAGATAAAGAAAAGTGGTGCAGTATTTCTTCCACTGACGGCTTTCAGAAATAAAGGGCAAGAACAGCTGAGTGAGTGGGGGCAACATGGTAATTATTCCACTTCCACATATCAAAATAAAAGACTTATACCTGCCTTTAAAGGAATGTACCATGTAAGATTTACTATTAACGGTATTGTGTTTTCAGATGATACAGCTCCAGGACAGGGCTGTGCGAGTAGGTTGGTGCAGGACCTTACCAATTAGTTTTAAGTTACTGCTATCAGTTACAATTTGGATTTAGATTTAATCCAAATTGAATATTAGGATTTCTCACTGTTGCATTGCAGTGGGAAATCCTTTTTTTTTCCAATCGGACTAAAACAGTAGTGTAACATACCGGCAATAACAAATATAAGCAAATGCTGTCTAATGATCGCATTCTATGTTTCTCACCAAATAAAATCTTGTTTTTAACGTTACTTTTACCGTTTATACCCTTTCTCCATTTTGTATATACCATTTTATTCCTTTTATCTTGCCATAAAACTAACAGGAGTTTTTATAGACCAACGCCTAACTTTTAAGGCAGATTATCAGTCTTGTTCTTCCCAATCAGATTAGTGGTCGTTTTGTTAGTTTTATTTAATGAAAAAATTTTTGGTATTGAACATATACTGCACCATTGAGTTATAACTTTGTAGCAACCTCACGAAACAGCCTTCTCCCCAGTAGGCTGTTTCCATAGAGGAAGATGCGAACGCCACCCGACGACTTCTCCTACTGACCTACACTGTGTCACGAATATATAAAGGTGGTAGATGATTAAACACATTATTCTATAACAAAAAACACTAAGAACAATGATGAAGAAAGTTAACATAGTAATGAAGGCTAACCACCTCTGGACTCAAGAGGAGGAAGACCGACTGACGGCGAGGATTGTTGATAACTTCTGTGACCTAAT
This sequence comes from uncultured Prevotella sp., assembly GCA_963550695.1. Classification (GTDB taxonomy): domain Bacteria; phylum Bacteroidota; class Bacteroidia; order Bacteroidales; family Bacteroidaceae; genus Prevotella. Next base: position 2,605 of record CAUVDL010000069.1, read on the forward strand.
CAATAGAAGCGAGGAGGAAGGATTGTATTGGACTGGATTGAAGTGTGACCTCATCGACTTGGCTCACATGGTATGGGAAACGGGGCGACTGATAAATAAATGCGGTAGGCCTATGGACTTTCAAACCATCGTACATCATATCTGTAGGGTGCTTCATGTACGCGAACCGTGTAATCCCTCATCGGTCATCTCCTCTGTCCGTGCTCGAAAGAATGTAAGGGTCGGTCCGCTCCGCGAACGCTACTTGCAACTGATCAGTAAGGCAAATATACAGGACCCGATGAGGTTGGAGATAAGGAGGGGAAAGCCTCACCCCCCAACCCCCTCTCCGAAGGGAGAGGGGGAGTAGCCCCACCCCCTTACCCCTCCCCCATAGGGAGGGGAGTAATCAGCGGGATACCCCTATTGGTTAGGGAAAGCTTTTAGTCATTCTTTAGCAAATTGTTACCAGCACTCCCCCTCTCCCTTCGGAGAGGGGGTTGGGGGGTGAGGCTGGAGGGGGCTGGGGGTGAGGCTTTATTAGGGGTATCTCGCTATCTACTCCCCGCTCCCTTCGGAGAGGGGTTGGGGGTGAGGCTGTACATGCCCTGTTCTCTTCAATACGCCCCACGTCTGCAGCTCACCCTTTATCGCCTTCAGGTAACTCTTAAAGAGGACATAATACATTATCCAACGATAGAAGAAACGTTGAGGGATGACCCACAGAAGTACCCACATACGCTCGCCCTCGAAGATATAAGCCATGATTGACACACTGGCGTCAATGATAAGGAAGATGAGATAATAAAAGAATACCTGTAGAGCATTACCGGTAAAGAGTCCGATGAGCATCATTACGTCGGCTAATGGTGAGAAGGTAGGGATGATATATTGGAAAATAAGCATATTAGGCATAGCCCAGAGACCAAAGCCTTTCTTAGAAGGTGCGAAGAGAGAGGAACGATGCTTCCAAAAGGCTTGCATCACACCAAAGCACCAACGGATACGCTGCTTCACAAACTGACGGAGAGACTCTGGAGCTTCGGTAAGTGCCACAGCATAGTTCTCGTTCTCGATGATATATCCATGCTCGTTGATACTCATCGTCAGGTCGCAGTCTTCTGCTAAGGTATCGGTTGTAAATCCTCCCACCTCTTCAAGAACTTCCTTTCGGAAAGCGCCGATAGCTCCTGGCACAACAGTGATAGCATTGATATTTGAGTACGCCATACGGTCAAAGTTCTGACTACTCGTATATTCAATAGCCTGCCAGTAGGTAAGCATATTTCGCTGATTACCCACCTTCACGTTACCAGCCACCGCACCAACACGCTTCTCCTTGTCTGCTATAAAGTGTTTCATCAATCGACTTACAGCATCACTCTTCAACTGTGTGTCGGCATCAATACAAATCACATACTCTGAACGGCAGGCAGCAATACCATAGTTGAGGGCTGAAGCCTTTCCACCATTCTTCTTGGCAAGCACCGTAACCCTCTCATCATTGTCGAAAGCCTCATGTACACGTTCGAGTGTATGGTCCTTACTACCATCGTCAACGAAGTAGATATGTAGGTTAGGATAGTCCTGCTGCTTGAGCGTAGTGATAGTACGCACGATGTTTACTTCCTCGTTATAACCCGGTACTATGATAGAGACTGCTGGTGCTGTAGCAGCATCAATAGGTGCATAATTACGTCGGTTCTCCGCCCGCTTCTCTCTTATCATCAACACATACATAAATAGCAGGCGCATCATTCCCAAGGCAAGGAATACAAGGAAAAGAGCTGTGAGGAAGTCTGAGACATGATAAATCATCTCTGCTAACCAGAGGTTGGTCTGCATCGCATAATAAGCCTTACCTTTATTAATAGCTGGCATCAGCGTTTGCTTGTCCATACCTAAGTATTGTTCGAGAGAGATGAACTGATACCCCTCATGCTGCAGGGTCTCAATGATACGAGGTAGGGCATCAAGGGTAGGCTTTCGAGAGCTACCCCCCGCATCATGTAGCAAGATGATATGTCCGTCCTCATGATGTACGCCATCCATAACACGCTGATAGATTTGGTCAGCTGTAACATTTGGTTCCCAGTCGTTAGGGTCAATAGACTCTCCCACAAAAAGGTAATTACGACGACTTGCCACAATCATTGGCCATATCTCTTCATGTTCTGTAGGATCAGCATCGGCATTATAAGGCGCACGAAAGAGAATCGTACTATGTCCTGTCACACTCTCTATCAACATTCTTGTCAACTTCAACTCTGCATAAGAGCGGCGGTCGGAGTTCTCAATCATGTTATGGTGGGTGAAGGTGTGGTTACCAATGGTATGGCCATCCTCATAGACTTGCTTAACCAAAGGCAAATTCTTCTCCATCTGCAATCCCACCATGAAGAAGGCAGCAGGGACATTATACTTCTTCAGCGTACTTAGTACGGTAGGAGTCCAACGGCTGTCTGGTCCGTCATCGAAGGTTATAACAAGCTGCTTATCCTTACATTTACCTAATCGTTGGATTGTATAAGTAGAAGGCAGGGCGCGATAATACTCCTCCGAGATAAGACGATTGTCCTTGTCAATCGTCACAGAGATATCTCCTGGATGAGGTTCCGTTGTAACTTCAAGCACTTCACCAGAGCCAACGAAGTTGACATCATCGGTTCCGTTAAGTTGCATTAGCTTCGCAACAGACATCCTTGCCACACTCTCCCATGACATATCTTTGCCATAGAAACGCCATATACGCTTGTCCTCTGTACCCAAACGCCACACGCCATAGCCTGCAAGATGATATTCTGCACCAAAGCGCATGATATTAAAGGTAGTGGCTGCATCGGTGAAGAATACTTGGTGAACCTTTCCATCGTCGGTATTCTGATAGGAGAAGTTTACGTTATAGGTGTCATCATTAAACTGTACCTTAGCTCCTGCATCTTGTGCAATAGCTATTGCTTGGTCGAATGACACGGTTGTACCGCTTTCTCCATTTGCCCAATCATAACCATAGGTAGCCATACCGAGTACTATCTTATCATTCGGAACATTCTTTGCAGCCCAGTCGGTAGCCTTTTCAACCCAACGTTGTGAACTAACAGCTCCTGGCTGACTCCCCATACTATGCTCATCATAAGCCATGAGGAAGAGATAGTCATTATACTTCGCCAACTCCTGCATATTGTAATCCTCATTGAAAGGAGCTACAGCCTGAGTGACATAAAGCCCATTAGCATGAAAAACACGTGCAAAATCCTTAACTAATTCTACAAGAAGGTCGTTATCTTGAATATTAAGTTCCTCCAAGTCAAGGTTAATACCCGCAAAGCCATAACGTTTACACGTCCCTGCCATTTCGTTGACAAGTGCCATTCGCTTCTTCTCATCACGCATAATACGCCCAATGGCTTCAGGATGGAAGTCTGACTCATAGTTATTGGTGAGCATCGGGAGAATAGGAATACCTGCTCGGCGCATCAATCGCAACGCCTGCCTGTCAAACTTGTATTCAACCTTGTCTGTCTTAGGATTGATAAAGAACCACTCTGGCAAAACCATGTTCAGATGCTTCAGATTGTTCTTCAGAGAGATATAAGCATGCTTATCCCAGTTAACATACCATGCCGAACGCACACCTATTCGTGGGTCGTCCCACTCACGAAAGTATTTCTGTGTTAGGCTATCCGCCTTTCCAATAAATCGTTGTTTCTTAACAGTTGCCTTTGCATAGTTATTGTGCATCTTCTTCTCCTTAAAGAAATCACGGAAAGACTTATAAAGCTTTGCTGTCTTATTGTCCTTTGTATAAGGAGATGATGCTGTTACTGCATTTCGATAATCGTGATGGAAAGGCATCTGAGGACTTCCTTCCAAGGCAAACATTGCCAAAAAGACGATTCCGAAGAGTAAAAGAATCGTGAGAACGACGCGTAAGGTCCACTTGAAATAACTCCAGCGTTGACGAGAATCCGTCTGAAAAACTTGCTTGCTCATTGTTTTTTTTATTAGATGAAAGCAATAATTGTTATCTATAGACAAGGTCCTATAGATGAGTTCTATGTATCTTTAACTTGTATTATAGGGTATTGCCCCTTTATCGTATCCCTTATATTTATGTGCGGAGACTGTAATCTTCTCTTGCAGACAAAAGTGCTTACTTATAAGAACAATAGGAATCACAAAAACTAACGAACAATCCCACTACTGTTTCTAAACATAAGAATGATATTCTTCTGTCTTTTACTATACATCCTACTTCCTGAATCTCTTAAACTGTTTCTGTTTTCTACATTAAATAATTTATCTCTCAAAGAAAACCTCTGCAGGACTATTCTTCAATACGATGAGCCTCGCTGTCAGCCTACAAGTCCTCTCCAATCTGTTATGCCAAACTTCTAATGCCTTTCAGGAAGATGGAAAAAGCAAAAGGAATGACCCATTTTATAAGTGCAAAAGTACAATATTTTCTTATAAAGCCAATCACTTTTCCCAGAAAATAATAAGCTCACATTAACGAAGTTCTTTCGCTTTCGCTGAGCCCGCACTCCCCCACTCTTTCTCAACGCCATCTCCACTCCTTTCTGTCACATAGAAATAAGGATAGAGAAACTATAGCACTCTTATCGTGTTTGATATATATCAAGAATTAACCGATAGATTGATATTTTTCCCCGTTTAATTTTGACAATATGAATATTATCCATACCTTTGCATTGTAATTCAAGAGAAACATATCTGATTACAAGGTTTTAGACTTTACAGGTATTGAAGATTGCTCAGGATTATTATTGAAAAAGAAGATTTGTTTAGGTTAGTAATAGATTTAGGTTTTTAGTTATATTTTAGGTAAAGATTGTAGAAATATTGTCGTCGAGAGACGGTGGTTATTCGGAGATAACGGAAGAGCGATTGCTCTGCCGTTTCTTTTTTTTATATACCCCAAAATATAATTCAGAATTCATAATTCATAATTCATAATTATGATTACTATTTTAATTCAAAATTCAAAATTCAGAATTCATAATTATGATTACTATTTTAATTCAAAATTCATAATTCACAATTCATAATTATGATTACTATTTTAATTCAGAATTCATAATTCAGAATTCATAATTATGATTACTATTTTAATTCAAAATTCATAATTCAGAATTCATAATTATGATTACTACTGTTAACTGAACTTTATCGCTAAAAGCAACTGGTAAATCAAGGGTTAATACTCACATCATAAAGCTCAAAGTTCAATACTCAAAGCACAAATCATAAAGGTCAAAATTCAATGTTCAAAGTTCAAAGGATAAGATAGTTCAAAGGTAATTGCTCAAAGCACAAATCATAAAGATCAAAGGTCAATGTTCAAAGGTCAAAGAACAAAAAAAAGGAACACTCTTTCGAGTGTTCCTTTTGTGATTCCGACAGGATTCAAACCTGTAACCTCTTGATCCGTAGTCAAGTGCTCTATTCAGTTGAGCTACGGAACCATTATTATGGTTGCAACAGATAACAACTAAGTTGTCATTTCTGAATTGCGAGTGCAAAGGTACTGCTTTTTATTTATTCCACCAAATGTTTAGCAATCTTTTTTATCTTTTTTTTCTTCATCATCATGCAATATTGGTAACGAAATACTATAACCCACTGCAACAAAACGAATTAAACAGATGGCAAGGAATGTCACAATAACTGTTATCGGAAGAGGCACTCTGAGAGAGAAGAGTCCCCAATAGATGAGACCGCCTGCCACACTTGCCACAGCGTAAATCTCTTTGTGAAAGATAACGGGAATATTATTCAATAAGACGTCACGGATAACACCACCTGCCACACCAGTGATACAACCCATGATGACAGCTACCCAGAAGGGATGACCTAATGCGATAGTCTTCTGAATACCAGCAATAGTGAACAGCGCCAAGCCGAGCGTATCGAAGACAAACCACGCATTGTTAAGGCGTTGAATCCACCTACGCGATAAGATGACGAGGAAAAGCGCAAGTCCCGTACAGAGAACGTACATAATGTTTGCTGTCCAGAACGGGCGCACTCCTAACATGGCATCACGAATCGTACCGCCACCAATAGCAACGGCAAAGCCACAGACATAACCCCCGAACCAGTCGAAGTGTTTCTGTGCAGCATGGCGGATGCCCGATATGGCAAACGCAAATGTCCCAAGAAACTCCAGTATCCCCTGAAGTGTACGGACAAGTTGTGGGTCTGTGTAGATCATATTTGAATAAATAAAAGCCCCACCCCGCCCCTCCCCGAAGGGGGAGGGAGAAAGCCTCCCCCAACCCCTCCGAAGGGAGGGGAGTGCAGATAGCTATGGGTAGTACTCTAAATTGATGTAGCCAATGAGCATAGCTTACATAGAGGGGTTAAGTAATTATAATATGTAAATCAAATTTCTTTATTACTCCACAATGAGAAGATAGTCTTATTAGACCACGATAAGAAGATAGTCTTATTACTCCATCAAGGACATACAGCGAACCTTATCCTATTTGCCTCCCTCCCCCTTCGGGGAGGGCCGGGGTGGGGCTTTACACCACGTTCTGTGCTTCCCCAGCTATAAACTTCTTAATATTCTCAACGCAGATTGCCATTAGGCGTTCTCGTGCCTCACGTGTTGCCCACGCAATATGTGGAGTGATGAAGGCATTAGGCTGACGGAAGAGTGGATTGTCTGCACGAGGAGGTTCCTCGGTCATTACATCGGCACAATAAGCACCGAGTTGACCGCTCTCGAGCGCATCGGCAACAGCCTGCTCGTCAATGAGTCCGCCACGTCCGGTATTGATAAGAATGGCACCACGACGTACCCTCTTCAGCGTCTCAGCGTTAATCATACCAGCGTTCTCCGCTGTTAAAGGACAATGCAAGCTGATGACGTCAGACGTACTGAGCAAGCCTTCGAGGGTTGTCTTACGAATACACTCTGGCAGATCGCTACTATTCTTGCTGGTACAAGCAGAGATGTCCATGCCCATTGTATGTGCAATCATAGCCACTTTCTGACCAATATTGCCCAAGCCAACGATACCGAGTGTCTTACCAGCGAGTTCCATGAGTGGTGTGTCCCAGTAGCAGAAGTCCTGCTGCTTGCTCCATTCGCCACGACGTACAGCCTCAGCATAATGGTCAACACGTGTGGTAGCGTTCAAGAGAAGGGCAAAGACGTGCTGTGCAACGCTATCCGTACTATATGCAGGGATGTTGCATACGACGATACCTCGCTCACGTGCAGCCTCAACATCGATATTGTTATATCCTGTTGCCAGCTCACCGATATACTTCAATTGTGGCAGTTGATCGAGCACTTCACACGTGATATTCACCTTATTAATAAGGATACCGTCCGCATCCTTTGCTCGTTCAACAACTTGTTCCTGACTTGTGCGTTCATAGATAACGCACTCTGCTATTTCCTTTATTGGTTCCCATGAAAGGTCACCTGGGTTGACTGCGTGGCAGTCGAGAATTGCTATTTTCATGTTTTTGGGGTGTTAGGTGTTAAATGTTGGGTGTTGAGGATGTGAGATATTGGCTGATGGGTGGTAGGTGTTGAATGGTGGGTGTTAATGATTACCTTTCATCCCACTTTATCCTATCTGTGCTCCCCTCCTTTACTTCCCTTTGGTCAGTGACCGTTGGTTCGGAGAGACTGAGGCGATATTTAGCTATCTGCGCTCCCCTCCTTTCGGAGGGGCTGGGGGAGGCTTTCTCCCTCCCCCTTCGGGGAGGGTCGGGGTGGGGCTAACTCATCTGGCATATACTGCTGCTCGACATAATGTCCCGGATAATCGTGTGGATACTTATATCCATCGCTATAACCGAGGTCCTTCATCAGCTTTGTTGGCGCATTACGAAGATGGAGGGGAACAGGGAGGTTACCTGTCTGTCGCACTAACTCTATCGCTTTATTGATGCCTACGTATGCAGAATTATCCTTCTTCGACCGAGCCAGATAGACCACCGCTTCCGCCAATGGGATTCTTCCTTCGGGCCAACCTATCTTTGTCACAGCGTCAAAGGCTGCATTCGCTAACAATAGGGCGTTAGGATTAGCAAGTCCGATATCTTCTGCCGCACTGATTACGACACGACGCGCAATAAACTTTGGGTCTTCTCCTCCCTCTATCATGCGTGCCATCCAGTAGAGTGCAGCATCAGGATCGGAGCCACGAATCGACTTGATAAATGCCGAGATAATATCATAGTGCATCTCGCCATCCTTGTCATACGCTAATGGATTCTCTTGCAGTCGTTCCTCCACCATCTTATCGGTAACCACGACATCGTTGCCCGCCTCAGCTGAAATAATCAAGTCGAGAATATTCAATAGCTTACGGGCATCACCCCCACTATACCGCAGGAGAGCACTCGTCTCACGCAGTTCGATATTCCGCTTCTTCAATTCTACATCCTCCGTAATGGCTCGATGCAACAGCTTCAGCAAATCGTCTTTCTCCAACGACTTCAGCGTATAGAGCTGACAACGAGAGAGCAACGGACGAATCACTTCGAAGGATGGATTCTCTGTTGTCGCACCAATAAGCGTCACCGTTCCCTTCTCTACCGCACCCAAGAGCGAGTCTTGTTGCGACTTTGAGAAACGATGGATTTCGTCGATAAAGAGAATCGGTGAAGCGGAATTAAAGAAACGACCGCTCTGTGCCCTTTCGATAACATCGCGCACATCCTTCACACCACTCGTCACGGCAGAAAGCGTATAGAACGGTGTTTCCAGACGATTAGCAATAATCTGTGCCAACGTAGTCTTACCCACTCCTGGTGGTCCCCAAAGGATAAACGACGCAATACGCCCCGAGTCAATCATACGTCGGAGCACAGCCCCCTCACCAACGAGGTGTTCCTGTCCGATATAATCGTCGAGCGTGCGTGGTCGCAATCGTTCTGCCAATGGTTCCATAATTCTCTCCTATTATAATGTAGTTACAAAATTACAGAATTTATCTCTAATAACAAAGAATGAAACGAGCTTCTTCCAAAATAGGGAGTGATAATGTAGGTTCTTCCGAAATATGGAGTGTGAAACTAAAAGCCTTATATAATAGGCACACAGAGGCACGGAGAGGAGGGAGATAACACAATGTCACGGAGGTGCCGACGGCACAAAGAGCAACGGAGGTGTAGCGTACAGATTCATGATAACTATTTTGAGGTAAACGCTTTGTATATAAATTACTAATAGAAATGGCTAACAAGCTCCGTCGCTCTATGAACCGACGGTGCCTCCGTACCTTCTATCACTATGTGTCTAACAATCCTCCGTCCGCTCCGTGCCTCCGTGTGACATTACT
>CAUVDL010000070.1:0-11734 GCA_963550695.1 uncultured Prevotella sp.
CGGAGGTTGACACCTATCAGTTCGACCCACCTATCGACTCTTCTGACATGTCGCCTGTCCGATGGAAGCAGTTGGTGAAAGTCATTGCAGACCGCTATGATGAGTATGACGGTTTTGTTGTTTTGCATGGTACAGATACGATGTCTTATACCGCTTCTGTCTTGTCGTTCATGTTTGAGAACCTTACAAAGCCAATCATCCTTACGGGTTCACAACTTCCAATCGGACAGCTACGTACAGATGGTAAGGAAAACCTCATGACAAGTCTTGAATTGGCATCTGCACATCACTTAGATGGCACGCCAATGGTACCAGAGGTCTGTATCTACTTTAGCGGTCATCTCTTACGAGGCAATCGCTCAACGAAGCAGAATGCAGACGAGTTTAATGCGTTTGACACCTTTAATTATCCTCATCTCTGCGAGGCTGGTGTCAACTTCAACTTTAATGAACACAGTATATTAAAGCCAGACTTTACGAAGCCAATGGTGCCACACTTCGAGTTGGATAATAATGTGATTATCTTCTCTCTCTTCCCCGGCATCGAAGAGCATTTGATTCATCACATGTTTGATGCACCAGAACTAAGAAGTATTGTCATGCGTTCATACGGAAGTGGAAATGCTCCACAGTACCCTTGGCTCATGAATATACTTCGTAAGGTTTCAGAGCGTAACGTTATTGTGGTCAATATTAGCCAGTGTATTAGCGGACAGGTGGAGATGAACCGTTACGATACGGGGTATCAACTCAAAGATACTGGCGTAATTAGTGGTTATGATAGTACGGTTGAAGCAGCTGTAACAAAGTTGATGTATCTGCAAGCTAAATACAACGATACAGAAACAATCCGCAAATACATGAACCAATCTATTGCAGGCGAAATCACTATCTATAATTGATAGAAAACTACGAACAACTTGATAGAAAAACAAAACAGCCCAATATTTCCTACTCTCCTTACAAGTCTAAAAACATAGAAAGGAGAAATAAAAGGAAATATTGGGCTGTAATATGCTTATTAGAACTTATTGCAACGCTCGAAGAAACCGATTTCCTCAAGCTCCTTCTTCATACGTGCCTCTTCCTCATCTGTCATATTCTGGAAAGGAACACGGTTAGGACCGAGGTCAAAGCCCATCAACTTCATAATGCGCTTACCACCAACGATATTGCCACGGAAGTGACAAATAACATTAATAACCTCCTGTGAGAAGTTTTGTTTCTCACGTGCTGTTTCGATGTCACCCTTGTTCCATACCTCGATGATACCTGTCAGTTCACGACCATTATAGTTCGTAGTGCCACCGATACCACCCTTTGCACCGCCTTGAGCTAAACTTGGGAGAATCGTTTCATCCTGTCCATGCAACATATCAAACTTACCATCCTTGTAAAGACGGCATTGATTGTACTCATAAAGACTCTCGAAGGTGTACTTGATACCTGCGAAGTTAGGGATACGACCATCAACTGCTTTCAAGAGTTCGAGCATTGACAAGAATGCACCATTAAATGCTGGGATATGGTAGTAGTAGAAAGGAAGTGAAGGAGCTGCGGCAGCAATTGTCTCACAATACTTCACCAACTCCTCAATTCGTCCAATCTTTGGGAAAGGAGGAGCCATCGCACCGATACCCCATGCACCAATCTTCTCTGCGTGTTCAGCCAAACGTACGCTCTCACGCAAGCAGCAACTGCCTACATGTACGATAACCTTGAAACCTTCTGGCGCAGCCTGTATCCAGCGTTCAGCCAGCTGCATACGCTCTTCTGTTGTAAGCATATAGCCTTCACCAGATGAACCATTGATAAACACTCCCTTCAAACCGTTCTTCTGCAACATAGCTGCATAAGCCTCAATAGGCTCAAGATTGACATCGCCATTAGCATAGAATGGCGTAAACGGTGCGTCAATTAAACCAATAATCTTTTCCATAAACATTGTTGCCTTCCACCTTTAATCCTCTAAAAAGGGGTTATATGCGTGGGAAAGGCGATTATATATGATAAAAACAAGCAATTATAAGCGATTCATTACTCCATATTGTCGGTTGTTGGTTTCAAGCAAGAGAGTTGCAATACCAAAGCCAAAACAACGATACCACCCAAGATAGCAAAGCCAAGACCGAGGTTGCCGCCATCTGTCCACTCACCTAACACCTGTGTAACGGCAGCACCAGCAAAGACTCCTGTCATGTTCATGACTCCGTATGCGGTACTACGATACTTTGAAGAAATAAACTGACAGAGGATTGGCATATTATTAGCATCAAACATACCATAGCCTATACCAAAGCATAAGCCTGCTCCAACGACAGACACAAGACTATGACCAAAGCCCAATAACATAAGAGCTGGAACGGTAAGACCAAGTCCAATAGCACTGGTATAGACACGTCCTCGCAAGTTACGCTGTACCCAACGGTCTGAAACAACACCACCCATGATAACGCCAAGGAATGAGGATACGGCGATTGTTATCGTAGACATTGGACCTGCACTTGACATTGGTATATCCAAACTATTAGCAAATAGTGTTGGCAACCAATTCTTTGTAGCCCAACCTGGAAGACTTGGCACTGCAAAATAGAAAAGTATTACCCAGAAAGCCCAAGTAGAGAACACAATAGACAAACCCCGGAAAGGATTCTTGCTTGACTTAGCCTCACCTTGTGAAGCCGCTTTCTGTCCATGCTTTGGATTCTCTTTCAAGAATACAAGCAATACAAGTGAGTAAACAATACCAATAATACCAAACCAATGAAAAGCAGTATGCCATGAAAACATTGCAGCCAACGTTGCTCCAAAACCACCTACAGCCTGACCAACATAAAGACCTGTCATGTGGATACCTATCGCCAATGAGCGTGATTTTCCTTCATGCCAATCGGCAATAAGGGACAGTGCTGCAGGAATATAAAGTGCTTCACTAACGCCCATAAAGGCACGAAGCCAATAAAGTTGGTCGAAATTCTCAGCATAACCCATAAGATAAGTCACTGTAGACCACACAAAGATGCTGCCTACAACAAGCCACTTACGATTAACACGGTCGGCAATAATACCTGCAAATGGACTCACAAGACCGTAAATCCACAAGAACACAGCCATCAATGCACCAAAAGCCTCTGCGTGATTTAGTTCCGCAATATCGACTTTCATAGCTTCCTGCATCGTCGACAACATTTGTCGATCCATATAATTCAGCAAGGCTACAAACCAAAGGAGGGCAACAAGGACCCAAGGATAGTATTTTTTCATAAAAGATTATAGTTCACCCCACATCTCAAAAATCTTACGTGAATAATAAATGGATGTCATGAGGCATAACGGACGATTAATAAATTACTTAGATTAGGAGCATAATTTCACTGAAAGATATCAACGTTTCGGGTACTTTACAATCTTATTACTACGCACTCTTGGCTTCAATTCACCACCAATCACATACAAACCATGATTGGTCTGTGCCAAAGCTGCACCAGCACGTGCCGTTTCTGAACTCTTATAAAGTACCTCCCAGCCATCTTTATTATAGTATAATGTGTATGGATTAAAGCAATACCACTCAATAGGATGACTCAAATAATCGGGTTGAGGATGATTGACAGCTGAGAGGAAAACATCTTTATTTACACCTCCCATCACCAAAAGCTGATCTTTGCATAGGTTAATAGCCATACCACCACCTACAAACAGCGGCTCTCCCTTATCGTCCTTCGGACCTTCAAGTACCTGCCATTCATCAGTAGTCTCATCATAAACGCAACCATCCATCGCCAACTTTGCTTCCTCACCATTTGCTGCAGGAGCAAAACCACCGAAAAGACAGAAACGATTATCACCCATACTACCTGCTACTGGTTGTACACGTACCAAGCCAGGGAAAGGCTTTATGTCCTTCCATCCTGCTGAGAGATTATCCAAATCAAGGCGTAAAACACGATTAGAAGCCTTACCATCCATTGCCCCTCCTGCTATATAAAGATGTCTGCCCACCAAAGCACCAGCCATATTATCCACAGAACAAGGCATAGAAGGGAGAGTCGAAAGTTCAGCTTTACCATCAACAAGAGTTACACGATAAACTTTTCCATAGCTTCCGTCGTTATTCATTCCGCCTACAACAATCATACTATTGCCGTAAGTCACAGCAACTCCATAAGCTAATGGCTCAGGCAAATGACCAACCAACTTCCAATTCAGTTGATCTCCATCGTCAGTTTTGGTAGCATAAATCCCACTGTAATAAACCTTCTTACTATCAGGAGCCAACGTATTTACTGGAAAATTACAACCACCAGCCATTACAAGCTGGTCATCAATTTTACCTGCATAACAAGCCGAAACGCCATGTTCAATTCCTACTTCATCCGTAGGAAAACCACGCATCACTATTAGGCTATCGGCATCAGAAGCATTTGCACCCAATCCCGTCAATAAAGTTATCGTTGTCATTATTAGGTTTTTAATTCTCATCGTTTTAGGTTAGAATAAAGCTTGGGCTATCCCCATCCAACAATAATACAACTATACAATAGTATTTACTTATGTATAGTGTAAAATTCCATGCTGTAATCAATCCGCCTGCTAACCACAAACAATCTACATTCTCTCGATATTTAAGGAAAAAGAATGAGATGACTGAGGCTATATGACATCATCATTAACAATTTCTTTTCATGAAAGAAAAGAATTATTTTCATGAAAAGAAATATTTTTCTTCACGACAATAAATATTTTTTTTCATGAAAAAAAATCGTCCTTATCTCAATGTTGGAACAATAGCAAGGTAAATTACATCATGGTCTGTACAGTTTTCAAACCAATGGAAATGACCTTCTGGACAATAATGTAACTGCCCTACTCTTGCAACTTCTGTTGTATCGTCATAATGAACAGTCAGTTCACCACTAATGACATACATAACCTCAAAAGAGCCTACATGCTGATGCTTTCCACTATTTGCACCAGGACGCAATGTTGAATACATAATACGCGCCTGATCATCTACAAAAGCACGCACATCCAATTTACCTTCACCGCCTTTAAAGCCCTCAATATGCTCTTCAGTAATCTTGTCAAAATCTATAATCATAATATATGGTTTTTAATTCTCATATGAAGACAGTGCAAATGAATGTTATGAGCGGTCGCTCACAGATTGCCTGATGCTGTCTACCAAGCACAAAGATAAGAAAAAAAGCAGAGATGCCAACAGGAATCTCTGCTTTTTTATATAGTTTTTATATTACAAATTAGAAAGTATAACGCAAGCCAAGCTGACCACGCCAACGGCTGTAGTAATCGCTATAGTTACGTGTTGCATAACCACCCGTAAACTGGTAACGACCATTTCTCTGGTAATTAACAGGGCTATAGTAAACTCCGAATCCGTCGCCATAGGTATGGCCCCAGTTCTTATTCAGCATGTTACCAACATTGATAATATCAAAGCTCAACTCAAGAGAGTTAATCTGACCACCCACTTTGAAACTATACTTCTGTGCGAAGTGTACGTCAAAATGATGTTCAAAAGCAAGGTTATCAGCAAAACGCTTGTAGTACTCACCACGATGCTTCTTCATGTAAGAGTCGTTACCAATCCAATGTTTCATCATTGCACGCTGCATATCAGCAGTTAACTTAGGTGCAGTAAAGCCTTCACCAAAGACTGTGTTTGTAAGTGCATTAGCAGAGAAATTTGTCTCCTCAAACTGCATCTTGTCTATCTGAGCATCAGTAGGAATAAAGAATAGGTCGTTACCGTTCGCACCATCTTCATTAACATCACCATAGTAATAGATACTATATGGAGAACCACTCTTAGCTTGATAGATAAGACCCACAGTAGTCTGCCACTGCTTTTGAGCACCATAGTTTACATGATAGTAAGCAGATGCCTGAATGCGGTGAGGAATATTATAAGCAGAATTGCCCAGCTCCGGGTCGTTAGGATTACGATAAGTGTAATTGAATCTCCAGTTACTCTCTGCAACAGAAGAACCACCGTTGTTTACACTCATTGACTTTGTCCAGGTGTAGCTTGCCATCAAGTCAAGACCAAAGTCAAAATGTTTCTCAGCCTTCAAACTCAAGTTCATCGTATAACCCTTAGACGTATTGCTGAGCTTATAAATATTTGTATAAGGACTACCAGCAGTTACCTTAGAATAAAGTGGGCGGTTGTCTTCTACAGGTGCACCTGCACTACCATAGACTTCACCAAAGGTTTTACCTGTCTGTTCGTAAGCAAGGTTCTGATAAAGGATATCATTCAAAGTCTTTGAGTAGATAGCCTCAGCTGTCCAGTTGATACCTAACACATTAAAGTCGAAACCAAGGTTGAAGCGAAGGTTCTGAGCATACTTGAAGTTACGGTCGTAAACATTGATAGTCTGACTTCCTAATGCCTTTAACTTATTTGCATTAGTTTCTTGTCCGTTTGGATCAAGTATCAAATCCAATCCTGTTGGAGCATTAACATTAAATGATGAAACCTGAATACCAGTATTTGCATAGTTGTTACTAATCCAAACAAATGGAATACGACCAGTAAACACACCAGCACCACCACGAAGAATAAATCTACGATCCTTCTTAATATCCCAACGGAAACCTGCACGAGGACTCAAAAGAGGAGTACTTGCCAAACGCTGATTAGTCTTAACATTCCACCCCTTTGTGTCAGCATACTGAGCAAATGGTTCATTAGCAGTAGGCGTGTCCATAACAATAGGAATATCCATACGCAGACCGTAAGTCAACTGAAAGTTTGTTGTTGCATCCCACTTATCCTGTGCATAAAAGCTTAACTGTGCTGCACCAAATGAAGACTCCCAACGTGGATTACCAGTTACGTCAACATTTGCATGGCCATAACGATACAAGTTAATATAAGACTTCTTTGGATCTATTGTGCCAGCAACATAATCATTATAGTAGCTTACAAAAGAATCATAATTCTTGAATGTATAACTTCCGAAGAGATCTTGAAGGAAAAGGTTTGTAAACTTATACAACTCATTGTGAGTACCAAATGTAAAGGTATGATTACCTTTATACCATGTCAAGTTATCTTCAAGCGTATAGATGTCCTGATCCAAGCGGTTAGCCATAGAAGAACGATCAATACCCAAGTTTACTGCGCCACCACCCACATTATTGATTGTAACGTTAGGGAACTCGCCAGTGATAGCGCGGTTATCTCTTACACGTACATAGCTTGCACGAGCCTCATTAGCTACAGATGGAGATAGACGGCTCTGCAACTCAGCAATAAATGAATTGGTAACACTCTCAAATGGGAAAGCATAGCTCTTACCATTAACAGATGTTCGTGAGCCAGCATTATTCAACTGAACAGCATTAACAAGACTCCAACGTATAGATGCCTTATTAGTCTCATTGATATTCCAATCGAGTTTCAAACCAGCCTTATCACTCTTCGTATAAATATCCTCAGTTGAAAGAGTTGTTGGGAAATTTACACCTTGACGATTTGCAAGATCAGCAATCTTTTCCAAGATATCATTTGCCTTTGTAGCATCAACAGCTGATTGCTCTGAACCTAAAGAATAAAGGTTTGGATAGGTCTTATTAGTCTTCTCATAGTTTGCAAAGAAGAACAACTTGTCTTTGATAATTGGACCACCAAAGGTTACACCAATATTATACTCCTGCTGCTTGTTGAACTTTGGAGCATAACCGCCATCAGCGAGAGGATATTTTGAACCTACCAAGTTCTGGTTGTTACCAAAACCATAAACACTACCATGGAAGATATTGGTACCACTCTTCGTAATAGCATTGATAGCACCACCGGTAAAACCACCCTGACGAACGTCGAAAGGAGCTACATTCACCTGAATCTGCTCAATCGTTTCCATTGAGACTGGCTGTGCACCTGCTCTACCACTATTTGTTCCATCACCAGAAAGACCAAACACGTCATTGTTGGCAGCACCATCAATCATGAAAGAGTTGTAACGGTTACTGGTACCAGCAAAAGACATTGCACCGCTATTCGTTGTTGTCAGCTGTGGATTAAGTCGAGCAACATCAGCGATACCATGAGTAATACTTGGCATATCAGCAATCTGTTTTGAACTGATACTCTGTGCTGCACCCGTCTTGGTTGCGTTGACACCAGCACTACCCTTCACAACAACCTCCTGAAGTTCCTTGGTATCGTCTTGAAGTGAACAAGAGAGATCCTCCGTCTCACCCAGACGAAGTGTTACATTGTCAAAAGTCTTCGTCTTCTGACCAATGTAAGCCACTGTCACCTTGTAAGGACCACCGACACGCATACCTTGAATAGTGTAACGGCCATCGATGTTCGTCACAGCGCGATAAACTGTTCCAGAAGGTTGATGAGTTGCTGTAATGGTAGCACCAATAACATCTTCACCCTGAGACACAATCTTACCACTGATTCCTGAAGTTGTAACCTGTGCCATGACAGTAGTCGTCATTGCAAGCAACAACGTAATCAAGAAAAGTAATCTTTTCTGCATAGTTTAGCTAAAAAATTTAATATAAATAATAACGTTATTTAAATGTATGCTGCAAAATTAAGCATTTTTTTTGATACAAACACGTGAATGCAATGAAAAAACTCAATTCATTTACACCCGATAAACTTTTTATCATATAAGTTGCTTGTTAGACCTCTATTACCAGTTATTGGGCTTATTGCAAACCGTCTAATATCCTTTAAGGATTTTTTTATTCATCACTTGTTGTCGTGGGGACGCTCCGCACATCTTGTGCGAAGGCTTAGCACACTTCGTGCGAAGGCTTAACACCAATAGTGCGGAGTATGATAATTGCAATTACTCATATATTTTTTTAGAAGTATTTATCAACTATTCTTACCTTATACACACAAAAACAGCTTACACTCTTCGTGCAAGCTGCGACATCATAACGGCACTAAGTCCCGCAGTCTCTGTGCGTAAACGACTGTTACCCAATGTTACACTCTCAAAACCATGCTCCAAAGCGAAACGAACTTCATCAATAGAGAAATCGCCTTCTGGACCGACTAATACGGTAATATCTTCTTCGGACGAAGACAAGCCTTCTTGTGTAATAGCGGTAAAGAAATCTGCTCGAGGAATCTCTTGATAACAATGGCAAATATACTTCCGCCCATTGTTGGAACAATTTTCTATGAAACGATGAAAAGGTGTCATCGGATTTACAACAGGTTTCCAGCCTTTACGACTTTGCTTTACAGCAGAAATGACAATCTTTTCAATACGATCAACACGCAATGTCTTACGTTCAGAGAACTTACAATCCAAGAAGCTGATTTCGTCAAAACCTACTTCAGTAATCTTTTCTGTCATCCATTCTATACGTCCCATATCTTTTGTTGGAGCAATAGCAAGATGAATCTTTCCACGCCAAACAAGGTCTTGTTTCAGCGTTTCTTTAATTGTATAAAGGCACTTCTTCGATGATACCAGTGCTACTTCTGCTTTATAAAAGCAGCCTTCACCATCCATAAGGAACATTTCATCGCCTTCCTTCAACCGAAGTACGCGTATTGCATGAACTGCTTCCTCAGTAGGCAACTCCGTTTCTACGGCTGCATTAGGGACATAAAAATATCTTGCTTCTTTCATTCTCTGGTTTTATAACATCTTCTTAAAAAAGGATGTTCTATATAGCAATCCGTTATTCTTGATTAGTTTTCGTAATCAAGGTTCCTTTGCCCTATTCTTCATTTCATCTCTAAGCATAGAAGCAAGCTCATAGTTCTCATCTTCTATAGCTTTCTCCAAGGCATGATGTAACATCTCGAAGCTTAAAGCATTTAAAGGTAAGGCCATCTTGTTCTGGCTTACACTGCTATCAACACTCTGACGCTTGAATAGATGCTCTTCCATAAAGATGTTCAACTTTGCCACATGTGCCAATAATATTGCATCAGAAGCACGTATAGGGGTAAGCGTTAAGTCATCTTTATTTACCAAAAGAGCCTTATATTGTCCATCAATAATAGAATTAAAGAGTATCTCATAATGTTCACTTGTCATCATTGAATTCACACTACAAAGCACTTCTGGCAACAGTCTTTCTGTAACAGACTTCTCACCTGTTCGCAAACCAAGTTCATACTCCATATGTTTATCACACACAATAGCAATCTGCCTTGTATGTGTAAGGTCAGACAGAACGAGGAGTCCTAACTCTGGACCTCCTACTATCTGTGAGACACCTTCATATATAAGTTGAACTTTACTCATTACTTCTATACGATTTATCCGTATGTAATTATGCCTTCTTTGGTCGGAAGATAATGGCAAACAAGACACCTACAACAAAGGCATAGCCTGCGAAGATGAACCAGCAAGACTGCCAATCACCTACTGTCAACGTATCTGAACCCACAGTCTGTGGATGTGTATAGGCATTTACAATAGCTTGAGCTGCCAATGTTCCTACTGTTGCACCAACACCATTGGTCATCAACATGAACAAACCTTGTGCAGAAGAACGAAGAGCTGGCTCCGTACTATTATCAACAAAGAGTGAACCTGAGATATTGAAAAAGTCAAAGGCTACTCCATAAACAATCATTGAAAGTACGAACATCAAGATGCCTGGAAAGCCTGGATTACCAACACCAAACAAACCGAAGCGCAATACCCATGCAAACATAGCTATCAACATCACATTCTTAATACCATAATGACGCATAAAGAATGGAATCAGAAGAATACAACAAGTCTCACTAACCTGTGAAAGACTAATCAAAATATTAGCATGTTGTACTCCGAAAGAGTTTACAAACTCTGGTTGGGCACCAAAACTAAATAGGAATGGATTGGCAAAGCTATTTGTAATTTGAAGACTTACACCCAACAACATTGAGAAGATAAAGAAAATTGCCATCTTCTTCTCCTTGAATAAGGCAAAAGCACGTAAACCAAAGGCGTCCACAAAACTCTTCTGTTCAGTACCTTTATTAACTGCACACTTAGGTAATGTAAAGGTATAAAGGAAGAGAAGGATACTTACCACACCTGAAGTAATAAACTGATTCTGGTTGCTTTGGAAACCTAAGAGGTCAACCAACCACATGGTAAGGATAAAACCAATCGTACCGAACACACGAATAGGCGGGAAGGCTTTCACTGTATCCATACCAGCATTACTCAAAGCACTGTAAGCAACAGAGTTTGAGAGAGCTAAGGTTGGCATATAGAAGGCAACAGAAAGCGAATAAAGTGTGAATATCGTAGAGAATTCTGCATGGTCGCCAACGCTCAAGCCATAGCCTGCT
Source organism: uncultured Prevotella sp. (assembly GCA_963550695.1). GTDB lineage: Bacteria > Bacteroidota > Bacteroidia > Bacteroidales > Bacteroidaceae > Prevotella. The sequence continues at coordinate 11,303 of CAUVDL010000070.1, forward strand.
GTCGCAAACATAAACAAACCTGCAAGCAGATGACAGAAGCCTAACAAACGCTGGGCAGGTACCCAACGATCAGCAACTATACCTATCAAAGCAGGCATAAAGATTGACACCACACCTTGCATTGAGTAGAAATAGCCAATCTCAGGACCAATACCGATATTACCAAGATAACGACCCATAGAGGTCAAATAAGCTCCCCACACTGCGAACTCCAAGAAGTTCATCAATGCTAAACGTACCTTCAAATTCATGCTATAAGCTATTTTTTTACGAGCACAAAAGTAGTGATTTTATCAGAAACCGCCAAATGTGCAATCGTTTTTTACTATCGAAAATCTTTCCCAGTCCAGTTAAGTATCTGCGGCTTTAATAACTCCGTGACACGCTTGACATCCTTCTTAGAAAGCAATGGATAGTTCCAACTTACTGACA
>CAUVDL010000071.1:0-11637 GCA_963550695.1 uncultured Prevotella sp.
ACATTGATAGCCGCAAGATTGAGAGTGGTCATCTATTCATCGCAATGAAAGGAACACAGGTAGACGGACATAAATTCATTAGTAAAGCTATTGAGTTAGGAGCCGTAGCAATCCTACTTGAAGATATGCCTGAAGTATTAGATGAAAAGGTAACATACGTTCAGGTAGCATCTACTGAAGAAGAAGCAGGAAAGGTTGCCACAATGTTCTATGGAGAACCATCACGCAAACTAAAGTTGGTTGGTGTAACTGGAACGAACGGTAAGACAACCATTGCCACCTTATTATATAGAATGTTCCGTGAATTCGGTCATAAGGTAGGCTTACTCTCTACCGTATGTAACTATATTAATGATGTGGAAGTTCCTGCAAGTCACACTACTCCAGACCCAATAGAACTTAACTGTCTACTTGCCAAGATGGTTGAGGCAGGCTGTGAATATGCCTTCATGGAATGTTCCAGCCATGCTATCCATCAGCATCGTATCGGTGGTTTAGAGTTTGTCGGAGGTATCTTTACAAACCTTACACGTGACCACCTTGATTACCATAAGACTTTCGAGAACTATCGCAATGCAAAGAAGATGTTCTTCGACGGATTGCCTAAGACCGCTTTTGCCATCACCAATGCCGATGACAAGAATGGTATGATTATGGTTCAGAACACAAAGGCAACTGTCAAGACCTATTCTATCAAACGAATGGCAGACTTCCGTGCAAAGATTCTTGAATGCCACTTTGAAGGTATGTACCTTGAAATTGACGGCAAAGAGGTTGGTGTACAGTTTATTGGTAAGTTCAATGTAAGCAATCTGCTTGCAGTATATGGTGCTGCCATCATGTTAGGTAAGAAGCCTGAAGATATTCTGATAGCAATGAGTACACTGAAGAGTGTTAACGGACGATTAGAACCTATTCAATCTCCAGAAGGCTTTACAGCTGTTGTTGACTATGCACATACACCAGATGCATTAGAGAATGTTCTCTGTGCTATTCACGACGTACTTGACGGTAAGGGCGGACATGTCATTACTGTCTGCGGTGCAGGTGGACATCGTGACAAGGGAAAGCGTCCATTAATGGCTCAAGAGGCTGTTAAACAAAGTGATACTGTTATCCTTACAAGTGACAACCCACGCGATGAAGAACCACAGGCTATTATCGATGACATGCTTGCGGGACTTGACACCACACAGCGCAAGAAGGTACTCACGATTACTGATCGTAAGGAAGCGATTCGCACTGCTGCTATGATGGCACAGAAAGGTGACGTTATTCTTGTTGCAGGTAAAGGTCATGAGAACTATCAAGAGATAAATGGTGTGAAGCATCATTTCGATGACCACGAGGTTATCCGTGAGATCTTCGGTATCAAGTAATTCTAAAATAGAGACCCTATCGTCTATAGTAAGAACAACATAAAAGAGAAATAAAATGTTATACTATATCTTCCGTTGGCTTGACCAGTTCGGTATCAGTGGTTCTCACCTTTGGGGCTACATCAGTTTCCGTTCTATCTTGGCAATGATATTAGCACTGATTATCTCTGCATGGTTCGGAGAACGATTCATAAAATACCTCAAGAAGAAGCAGATTACAGAGGTACAACGAGATGCACAGATTGACCCATTTGGTGTCAAAAAGATTGGTGTACCATCAATGGGTGGTATTATCATCATCGTTGCTCTTCTGATTCCCGTCGTCTTGTTAGGTAGATTACGTAATATCTATCTGCTCCTGATGATTGTCACTACCCTTTGGTTGGGTTTCCTCGGTGGAATGGACGATTTCATTAAGATATTCAAGCACGACAAGGAAGGACTAAAGGGCAAATATAAGATTATTGGACAAGTAACCATCGGACTCATTGTTGGCTTAACGCTGTGGGCATCTCCTGACGTCAAAGCTAACTTGAACCTCGAGGTTGCAAATCAAAATGGCAAGGAAATCGTCATCAAACATGAAACAAAAGCAGAAAAGACTTTGAAGACGACCATTCCATTTGTCAAGCAGCATAATCTGGATTATTCAGAAATAGTAGGCTTTTTAGGCGAGTACAAGAATGCAGGTGGCTGGATTCTCTTTGTGCTTATGACTATCTTTGTTGTCACTGCTGTTTCTAACGGTGCAAACCTTAATGACGGAATGGATGGTATGTGCGCAGGAAACTCTGCCATCATCGGTGTCGTATTGGGTATATTAGCCTATGTGAGTAGTCATATACAATACGCAGCCTACCTCAACATTATGTACATACCAGGTTCGGAAGAGTTAGTTGTGTTCTTCATGGCATTCATTGGAGCATTGATAGGCTTCCTCTGGTACAATGCTTATCCTGCACAAGTGTTCATGGGTGATACGGGAAGTCTTACTATCGGAGGTATCATTGCAGTAGGTGCTATCATCATTCACAAAGAGTTGATGCTCCCTATCCTCTGTGGCGTATTCTTTGTTGAGAGTTTAAGTGTTATCGTACAGGTTTGGTACTACAAATTAGGAAAGCGTAAAGGTGTTAAACAGCGTATCTTTAAGCGCACACCAATACATGACAACTTCCGCACACAAGATAGCCAACTCGATCCAGAGTGTAAGTATCTCTTGAAGAAACCACATAGTGCAGTGCATGAGAGTAAGATTACGTTACGTTTCATCATCGTGACTATCATCCTCGCTGCAATGACTATCATTACACTTAAGATAAGATAAACACGAGGCGTGCGAGGCCTTAGCACGATATGTGCGGGGCGTTCGCACGATTGGTGCTCATACAGAACACCACATAGCTAAGTACTACCAGAAGGACGGATAACCGTTTACTCGAAGAGAGGTAAGCAGCCTGAAAACAAAAACATTACATAAGCAAGAGTAAGGAAAGGAAAGATATATGAAAAGAATAGTAATACTTGGTGCCGGTGAGAGTGGTGCCGGTGCAGCCGTATTGGCAAAGAAAGAAGGCTTCGACGTCTTTGTTTCTGACATGTCAGCCATTAAGGACAAGTATAAAAAGATGCTTGATGACCGTGGTATAGAATGGGAAGAGGGACAACACACAGAAGAGAAGATTCTCAATGCTGATGAAATTATCAAGAGTCCTGGTATTCCTAAAGAAGCTCCGATGGTTCAGAAGCTAATTGCTCAAGGTACACACATCATCAGTGAAATAGAGTTTGCAGGCCGATACACCAACTCTAAAATGATATGTATTACTGGAAGTAATGGAAAGACTACAACAACGAGCCTTATCTATCACATCTTCAAAGATGCGGGTTACGATGCTGGATTGGCAGGTAACATTGGTAACAGTCTTGCTCTGCAGGTAGCAGAAGATCCACATGAATATTATATCATTGAGTTGAGCAGTTTCCAGTTGGACAATATGTATGACTTCCGAGCTAATATTGCCATCCTTCTCAATATCACCCCCGACCACTTAGATCGCTATGACTACAAGTTTGAGAACTACGCAGACGCTAAGATGCGTATCATTCAGAACCAAACCAAGGAGGATAGCTTTATCTACTGGAACGATGATCCTGTCATCAAGAAGGAACTTGAGAAGTTTGATGTACACGCTGTATGCTATCCTTTCTCTGAATTGAAAGAGAAGGGCAGTATCGGTTATATTGAAGAAGGACAGTATACGATTGAGCAACCAGAACCCTTCAACATGGAGCAAGAGGATCTATCATTGACTGGTAAGCACAATATTTATAACTCTCTTGCTGCAGGTATTGCCTCAAACATCAGCGGCATTAAAAAAGAAAACATTCGCAAGAGTCTGAGCGATTTCCCTGGTGTAGAGCATAGATTAGAGAAAGTCTGTAAGGTAGCTGGCGTACAATATATCAATGATTCAAAAGCAACTAACGTTGATGCTTGCTGGTATGCACTTGAAAGTATGAAGACACCTACAGTTCTTATCCTTGGCGGTAAAGATAAAGGCAATGACTATAGTGTCCTTAAAGACTTAGTTAAAGAGAAGTGTGTCGGACTTGTTTATCTTGGTGCTGACAATAAAAAGCTCCATGACAACTTCGATAACCTTGGTCTCCCTGTCCGCGACACTCATTCTATGAAGGATTGTGTTACTGCTTGTGCAGAATTAGCAAAGTCTGGCGACACGGTTCTCCTAAGCCCATGCTGTGCAAGTTTCGACCTTTTCAAGAATATGGAAGACCGCGGTGAACAGTTCAAAAGCTACGTAAGAGCGTTGTAGGAAAAGACTAATTGGGCTAATAAGATTAATAAGGCTAATTAGGCTAATATCCCATAAGGAACAAAAAACAATGAAGAATAAATCTCTCAGTAACATATTCAAAGGAGACAAAGTTATTTGGATGGTCTTCTTCTTCCTATGTATCATCAGTATCATTGAGGTGTATTCAGCCTCAAGTTCACTGTCGTACACAGGAGGTAACTACTGGAGTCCTATCATCTACCATTGTAGCATTCTTGTTGTAGGAATAGTTCTGATGGTAGTTGTATTGAATATAAAATGTCGATATTTCAAACTTATCACCCCCATCGTACTTCTTTTCTCAGCACTAATGCTTATCTGGGTACTTCTTGCAGGACAAAGTACGAATGGAGCAAGCCGATGGATTAGCTTTGCAGGTATACAATTCCAACCTTCCGAATTGGCTAAAGGTGCGTTGGTATTAGCTATATCACAGATACTTAGTGCTATGCAAACAGAACATGGGGCAGATCGTAAGGCGTTCAAATATATAATGTTGCTTTCAGGTATAATCATTGCATTAATTCTATTTGAGAACCTTTCCACTGCTATGCTCATTGGACTCACTGTAATTCTGATGATGTTTGTGGGAAGAGTTCCCCTCAATCAATTAGGGCGCTTGATAGGTTTCATCGCCTTAGCAGGAATATTAGTGGTATCAATGGTCATGTTGGTTGGTGATGACAAGAAAGCTAACGATGACTTACCTGCTAAACAAAATCTTACTGAACAGACAGTAAGCGTACAGCAGGCAGAATCACCAGGGCTCATCGGTAAAACACTTCACCGCGCTGACACGTGGAAGGCACGTATTAAGAAATTCTTTAACAGTGAATACGTTGCTCCAAAAGACTATGACTTAGATAAAGATGCACAGGTAGCACATGCTAATATTGCCATCGCTTCATCCGACGTTGTTGGTAAAGGACCGGGAAACTCCAACGAACGAGACTTCCTCTCGCAAGCCTTCTCCGACTTTATCTATGCCATTATCATTGAAGAGATGGGTATTGGTGGAGCTATCTTCGTAGCATTCCTTTACATTATCCTTCTTTTCAGAACGGGTATTATAGCCAACAGATGCGAAAACTCTTTCCCTGCCTTTCTCGCTATGGGTATCGCCTTCCTCTTGGTTACACAGGCTTTATTCAATATGTTAGTAGCTGTAGGATTAGCACCAGTTACAGGACAGCCACTCCCTCTTATCAGTAAGGGAGGTACTTCAACTATTATTAATTGCGTCTATATTGGCGTAATACTTAGCGTGAGCCGTTCAGCAAAGAAAAAGAAAGAAGATAAGATACCTTCTGAGAAACTTTCACACGTAACAGCCTAATTTACAGAGAAGATTAAAAAGGAAGCTGAAAGTTGAAAGAAGACAAAAAAAATGATTACCTTTGTAGGTTATAAAGAAAATGCAAATGGACAAGGAATTAAGAATTATCATCAGCGGTGGTGGCACGGGTGGACATATCTTCCCTGCAGTTTCAATTGCTAATGCTATCAAGGCTAAACACCCAGAGGCAAAGATTCTCTTTGTGGGTGCTGATGGGCGTATGGAGATGCAACGTGTTCCTGCTGCTGGTTATGAGATAAAAGGCCTACCTATCAAAGGTTTCGACCGTGCTAATAAGCTAAAGAACTTTGAAGTACTTTGCAAACTTTGGAAGAGTCTTCGCATGGCTCGCCAGATTATTAAAGACTTCAAACCACAGGTTGCTGTGGGTGTTGGCGGTTATGCCAGTGGTGCAACGCTCTATGAGTGTGCAAAGATGGGCATCCCATGTCTTATCCAGGAGCAGAACTCTTATGCTGGTGTTACTAACAAACTATTGTCTAAGCGTGTGAAGAGGATTTGCGTTGCTTACGAAGGTATGGAACGTTTCTTCCCTGCTGATAAGATTATCATGACGGGTAACCCTGTTCGACAGAACGTACTCTCTACTCCACTCTCTGTTGAAGAGTCACGTGAGAGTTTCGGTCTTGCCCCAAACAAGAAAACTATACTCCTCGTTGGTGGTAGCCTTGGAGCAAGAACCATCAATCGTTCAGTCATCGAACACCTTGATTTAATCAAACAATCAGACGTTCAATTTATATGGCAAACGGGTAAGTTCTATCATCAACAGATATTGGATTCAATGAAGGGTAAAGAACTTCCTAACTTGAAGATAATGGACTTTATCAGCGATATGGGTGCTGCATATAAGGCTGCTGACCTTGTTATCAGTCGTGCAGGCGCAAGTTCTATCAGCGAATTCCAACTTATCGGAAAGCCTGTTATCTTGGTACCAAGTCCAAACGTGGCAGAAGATCATCAGACAAAGAATGCGATGGCATTGGTCAATAAAGATGCTGCACTCTGTGTAAAGGATGTTGATGCACCTAACACTTTGATAAAACTTGCGCTCGAAACCATTACAAATGACGAGAAATTGGCAAGTCTTAGTGAGAATGTCAAGAAGATGGGATTGAAGAATTCTGCTGAGATTATTGCTGACGAGGTTATCAAACTCATTAAAGGATAAAGCAACCTTCCAACAGATAGGATTGAAAGAAACTATCGCAGAACGCTGTTTTACTCCCAAATAAAAGAAAGAAAAAGAATATATAACACATGGAACTCAAAGATATTAAATCAGTTTACTTCGTAGGTGCAGGTGGCATCGGTATGAGTGCTATTGCTCGCTATTTTCTTCATAAAGGATTGATAGTAGCGGGTTACGATAAAACTCCATCTGAACTTACTCACACTTTGGAGAAAGAAGGAATGGAAATTCACTATGAGGAGAATGTTCAACTCATCCCTGCAGCGTGTAAAGAACCAACATCAACGTTGGTAATCTACACACCTGCCATCCCTTCTAACCATGTTGAGCTGGTTTACTTCCGTGAGAATGGCTTTGAGATTCAGAAACGTGCACAGGTTCTCGGCACACTCACCCGCACACATAAGGGTCTTTGCTTTGCTGGAACACATGGAAAAACAACGACTTCCAGCATGTGTGCACACCTTATGCACCAAAGTCATTTGGATTGTAATGCCTTCCTTGGCGGCATTTCCAAGAACTATGGAACTAATTACATCCTCTCTGACCACAGCGACTTTGTTGTGATTGAGGCTGACGAGTTCGACCGTTCTTTCCATTGGCTGCGCCCTTGGATGAGCGTTATCACCTCTACAGACCCTGACCACTTGGACATTTACGGTACAAAAGAGGCTTACCTTGAAAGTTTCCGTCACTATACAGAACTCATCCAAAAGGGAGGTGCACTCATTATCCACAGAGGATTAGAGATGAAACCAAACGTACAAGAAGGTGTCAGAATCTATAACTACAGCCGCGACGAAGGCGATTTCCATGCTGAGAACATACGAATTGAAAACGGAACTATCACTTTCGACTTCATTTCTCCTATTGAAAATATAAAGGATGTGGAGCTTGGACAACCAATACCTATCAACATTGAAAACGGTATCTCTGCAATGGCTATGGCTCAACTCAATGGCTGTACGGCAGAAGAATTGCGCAATGGAATGAAGACATACGGTGGTGTTGATCGCCGTTTCGACTTCAAGATAAAGAATGATCGCCATGTATTCCTCTCTGACTATGCGCATCATCCAAAGGAGATTCTACAAAGTGCAAAAAGTCTTAAAGAACTCTACGCTGACAAGAAGGTTACTGCAATCTTCCAGCCTCACCTCTACACACGAACACGTGACTTCTATAAAGAGTTCGCAGAGGCACTTAGTCATTTCGATGAAGTGGTATTAACAGAGATTTATCCTGCTCGCGAAGAGCCTATCCCAGGTGTAACAAGCGAACTCATCTATGACAACCTTAGTCCTAAAGTTAAGAAACAGATGATTAAAAAGGACGATGTTCTCGACTTTGTAAAGTCAAGAGACTTTGACGTTTTGGTTGTTTTGGGTGCAGGTAATCTCGACAATTATGTCCCAGAGATTGCAAAGATACTCAACGAGAAGTAATAAGAAAGAAAGCAACAACTCTTAAAGTAAAAGAGAGAAGATATGCACATTAAGTGGAAAAAGATAATTATCACTGCGCTGGACATTGTACTGGCTATTTATCTCATCATGGCAGTTACCTCATGGAATAAGCCTGATGAGAGCAAACAGCTATGCACCAAAGTGAATATCAATATATCTGACTCTAACAACGCAGGCTTTCTTACCGCTACAGAAATCAAACAAATATTAGAGAAGGCACATCTCTATCCCCTCAATAAGAAGATAGCTGATATCAATCCACGCAACATTGAGGAGGCATTAAAAGTAGGACCATTCATCAATACTGCCCAGTGTTACAAAACAAAAGATGGACACGTCAACATCTATATTACTCAACGTATGCCGATTATCCGCATCAAGAGTAGCAATGGAGCTGACTATTATCTTGATGATAACGGAGGAATACTCCCGAACTCTAAGTACACCAGTGACTTGATCATTGCTACTGGCAATATAGACAATAACTTTGCACGCCTTTACATTGCTCCTCTTGCCAAGGCCATCAGTGCATCACCGCTATGGCTGAACCAGATAGAGCAGATTAATGTCTTACCAGACAGAGGCATCGAGTTAGTTCCACGTGTCGGAAATCATATCATCTTCATGGGTTACTTGCCTAAAAACAATGGTCCATGGAAGCGCAAGCATGATATAAACATCTTCGTTAAAAAGAAGTTGTCACGCTTAGAGAAGTTCTATCGATATGGCCTTTCACAAACAGGTTGGAACAAATACTCTTACATTGACATAGAATTCGACAACCAAATCATCTGTAAAAAACGTGATGAAAAAGCCGAGAAAGAAGAAGAAAATGCACTGCTTAAGAAGGCTCCGTCTGAACAAGTAGAAGACGTACAACGTACAGAAGAGGAGGAAAGGGATAAAGCACGTAAGGAAGTTAAACGGCAAGAAGATGCCTCAGCAGGACTTACGGAATAAAAAGCTATCAATTTAGAGAATATAAAATAAGGAACATAATACTTAACGAATATGGCAGAGTTCATAGTAGCCATTGAATTAGGCTCATCAAAGATTACGGGAATCGCTGGCAAAAAGAATCTTGACGGCAGTATCTCCGTGCTTGCTGTTGTAAAGGAAGACGCTACACAGTGTATTCGCAAGGGTGTCGTTTACAACATCGACAAGACCGGACAGTGCCTCACTGGCATCATCAACAAACTAAGAAAACAACTGAAGTATGAGATTTCTCAGGTCTATGTAGGCGTGGGAGGACAATCTATACGAAGCGTTCGCAACGTTATCGTAAAGGATTTGCCTACCGATACCATCATTACCTCAGAGATGATTAACGAATTAATGGATGCCAACCGCAATATGACTTATCCTGACCAGGAGATCCTCGATGCTGCCACACAGGAGTATAAGGTTGACAACCAGTTTGTTCTTGACCCAGTAGGTATCAAGGCTACTCGTCTTGAGGGTAACTTCCTTAATATCCTTTGGCGCAAGGCTTTCTATGATAACCTCAACAACTGTTTTGAGAAGTCTGGCATCTCTATTGCCGAGATGTACCTTGCACCTTTAGCCTTGGCTGATGCCGTATTGAGCGAGGCTGAGAAACGTGGAGGTTGTGTATTGGTTGACTTCGGTGCTGACACAACAACAGTTTCTGTATACTACAAGAACATTCTCCGTCACTTGGCTGTTATTCCATTGGGTGGTAACAATATTACAAAGGACATTGCCAGCCTACAGATGGAAGAAAAGGATGCTGAGGCGATGAAGCTTAAGTATGGTTCTGCTTTCACTGAAAATAACGATATCGACAATACATTAAAATACTCTATCGACTCAGAACGTACCGTAGAGAGCCGTAAGTTCATTGAAATCGTTGAGGCACGTATTGGCGAAATCGTTGAGAATGTATGGTGCCAGGTACCATCTGACTATGCCGACAAACTCCTTGGCGGTATCATTCTCACTGGTGGCGGTATGAACTTGAAGAACATTGAACGCTGTATTCGTAATACCACACACATCGACAAGATTCGCAAAGCAAACTTCGTCACACATACCATCGCTTCAAGCAATGCTGATATCACAGCTAAGAATGGTGACATGAACACAATTCTCGGTTTGCTTATCAAGGGAGAAATGAACTGTGCTGGACAAGAATATAACCCTGCACAGAGCAACCTCTTCAACAACGAAGACATTGCAGTGGCAACTCCTATTGATCAACAGCAGCAGCCTTATACTCCATCCTCTACAACAAGACAAGGACAAGGTATTGTTCCAACACCTGAGGAGAAGAAGAAAGCTGAAGCTGAACGTCGTAAGCGTGAAGAGGAAGAGCGCAAGCTGCGTGAGGAAGAGGAAGCAAGAGAGCGCGAACTCGAGGAGGAGAAGCGTCGCAATAGCTTCTGGAACAAATTCTCACGTAAGGTGAAAGAGTTCGGAAAAACCATTATGAGTGAGGATGAAGAATAATCCAACAGCTCACACAGAAAAAGAACATAGGAAATAAACATAGACAACATACTGTTATGGCAGACAACAATAATAAAATGGATATATTAGACTTCGGTGACGGCGATGTAGCTGATAGCATCATCAAGGTCATTGGTGTCGGTGGTGGTGGTGGTAACGCCGTAAACCACATGTACAGAGAAGGTATCCACGATGTGACCTTCGTACTCTGCAACACGGATGCGCAAGCACTCAACGACTCTCCTGTCCCTGTTCATCTGCAATTGGGTAAGGAAGGATTAGGTGCTGGTAACCGTCCAGAGCGTGCACGTCAGGCTGCTGAAGAGACCAGCGAGGATATCAAGCGTATGCTCAGCGATGGTACGAAGATGGCATTTATCACCGCTGGTATGGGTGGTGGTACGGGTACTGGTGCAGCACCTGTCATCGCACGTGTCAGCAAAGAATTGGGCATTCTCACCGTGGGTATCGTTACAATTCCTTTCCGTTTCGAAGGAGCTAAGAAGATTGATCAGGCGTTGGATGGCGTTGAAGAGATGGCAAAGCACGTCGATGCGTTGCTCGTTATCAACAACGAACGTCTCCGCGAGATTTATCCTGAACTGAGTTTGCTCAATGGTTTCCGCAAGGCCGACGACACACTGAGCGTGGCTGCTAAGAGTATTGCAGAGATTATCACCGTTCATGGTATTATGAACCTCGACTTCAACGATGTAAAGACAGTCCTCAAAGATGGTGGTGTAGCTATCATGTCAACCGGTTATGGTGAGGGTGAAGGCCGTGTGAAGCAGGCGATTGAAGACGCACTCAACTCACCATTGCTCAACGACAACGATGTCTATAAGTCAAAGAAGATTTTGCTCTCTATCAACTTCAACACTGACGACAAGGACAACCCTGGTCTGACTATGGA
>CAUVDL010000072.1:0-11464 GCA_963550695.1 uncultured Prevotella sp.
TCCTCTATGGTGGTGTGCCAATCGTTAAGCCTTTCACCAGTGCTCAGGAGGCACGCGTGCCACGTAATACGGAGCAAGAAGTGAAGGATTTGGTATTCAAAGACCTTGATGAGGCGATTGCCGATATCAATACGTCTCCTGCTGCACGTGGACGTATCGCAAAGGGTGCTGCCTTGGCAATGAAGATGCGTGCTGCTCTCTACTGGGGCGACTATCAGAAGGCGAAGGATGCTGCTCAGGCTATCATCGACTTGGGTAAGTATGAACTTGATCCTGACTATACCAACCTCTTTAAGTTAGCTGGTGTTGACTCAAAAGAAATCATCCTTGCCGTACAGTATAAGAGCGGTACTCGCCCAATTGGTACTATCGGACAGCTCTATAACAATGCCGATGGTGGCTGGTCATCAGTTGTTCCAACGCAGAAGTGTGTTGATAACTATGAGATGAGCAATGGTAAGACAATCGATGAGGCGGGTTCTGGCTATGATGCAACGCATCCTTTCCATGGTCGTGACCCACGTATGGCAATGACGATTCTCTATCCCGGTTGCGACTGGAATGGCACTATCTTCAATACGCTCGACGAGAATGTTAATGGTAAGAAGAATCCTAACTACCCAACCAATGCTGCCAACTCTTCTAAGACTGCCCTCACATGGCGTAAGTACTTAGACCCAATGAGTCAGTATGCTGACGTATGGGACACAGAGGCTTGCCCAATCGTCTTCCGCTATGCAGAGGTGCTTTTGACATGGGCAGAGGCAGAGAATGAGTTGAACGGTCCTTCTGCCAACGTCTTTGCAATGATTGACAAGGTGCGTACCCGCGTAGGTATGCCTGCCGTTGACCAGTCAAAGTATAACACTAAGGACAAACTTCGTGAGCTGATTCGTCGTGAGCGTGGCTCAGAATTCGCTGGTGAGGGTCTCCGTCGTGCTGATATCTTACGTTGGACAAGCAATGGTAAGATGGTAGCTGAAACTGTATTGAACGGTCCATTAAACCGCATCACAGGTACTGTTAACACTGCCGTTACCGACCCAACAATGCGTGCCGTAGTCAGTGGTAGCAGCAAGGTTGAGGACCGTACGTTCCAAACCTTCAACAGATACCTGCCAATCCCACAGTGGAATATCTCTGATAATCCAAAGTTGGAGCAGAATCCGGGGTATGCGAAGTAAGAAAAAGAAGAAAAAGTAACAGCCCCTCCCCCGTCCCCTCCCCCAAAGGGAGGGGCGTGAAATGCGAGATACCCCATGTGAGAAGTTGACGAGTTGCGTGTATATTCGCTTCTTCACTTTGTTTCTCCTATCGTATCCGCTACTCTGTTTTGTAAATAAAAATCAAAGGCTGAAAAATAAAAGGGCGTTAATTCCATTCGAATTAACGCCCTTTTGGCTTGCAAAAGATGCCCTTTAAGCCCCTTACTAACGCCCTTTTGAAGCCTTACTAAGCATCTTTTGAAAACCACTTCTGCAACTACTTGATAACAAAACACTTACAAGGGTGCTAAAAAAGCTCATTTTTAGCCCTTTTCTCCGCCTTTTTATCGGATGATTTGTAATAATATTTCAAACCTCGGCATTCAAAGTTTTAAGCTTAAAGTTGCGGTGCATTCTCTCACAGAACTCACAGATAAACAGAAAGAACAGAGCTTTTTTTGCTTGCTGAAACGCTCAGAGACCTAAAGGTCATAGATAGCACAGAATTTTAGTTGACGAGTTAACAAGTAGAAAATGAATTATGTCAAACTGTAAGATTATCAAACTGATATTTACATTTTGATACACCCTCATCCTAAATTACAATAGTAATCATAATTATGGATTATGAATTATGAATTCTGAATTAATAGAGAATTGTGAATTATGAATTAATAGAGGATTGTGAATTCCCCTCACCCTTATTCCTTTGCTAAGGTTTCCAATCTGTGGTCAATAAGTTTCTTGTATTGTTCTTTCTGATTCTCAGGAATAAAAGAGTTGTCAATACACACCATCCATTTGTCCCTAAACTTAGCAAAACCAGATATGATTCTGTTGGCAACCACGTCGGAGAGTCCTGTCGAAAGCATAGCCTCTCGAAAGTCATAGATGAGGAGTGACTTTTTGAAGCCGTTGAGCGACAATGCCATTTCCTCTGTATCTTCTGGCATCACAATCTTTGTGGAAACCTGATCGTAGGTTGGACAGAGCACATAGTGTCCTTCTCGTGTGCTATACAAAGAGAAGTTTTTAAGGTGCATATCCGCATTGCCTATAATCCACGAGAAGACAACCTGCTGCCAATAGTTCACTTTGTCTAACATAGATACACTGGAATATTGGTCGAGGAAACGGGCTATCATTTCATAACTTCCTTGGTATTTTTGTTCTGTCAGCTTACCACTTAGTTGGCACATATCCTCCATAGGAAGCTTTCGCCCATCATCGGTTCTATCAATTCTTTTTGTTATATAGTTTAGTTCACCATCAGCAAAACGGATAAGAGAATGTGGAACAGTAGGAAGCTTCGCAATCTCAGCCAGATGCATGGATAAATCCTCTATCTCTGGGAGGCATTCAAACTGCTCTGTTTGGGGTTTAAGGATATATCGTCCCATAACGCCTACTATCGTTAAACGTTGTGGATTTCCTGCTGCGTCATGTTCAAGGTCTATTGATAGTTTTGATTGCACACCTGTCACTGTTGTTCGTTTTTCAACGACAATCTGCGCCAAGCGGTTAATATCCTTTCGTGTGTAGGGTAGGATAGGGGCAAGTGCTGCCCCAAACATTTTCTTTGCACAATGCGGATGATAGTCAACCTCCCCAGTTTTTAATGGTTTATAACAGTACAGACAACGCCTCATCTTCTTTCCTCCTCCTTTTCTATGGGTACGATGCTAATATCTCCTATACAGTCACGGCAGCATGAGAGTAGTAATCCCATGCGGTCTCTACGGTTGATTTTCCAGTTTCGTTCAGCAATATTCAGCATCCAACCTTCTGGAATAAGACCATCAAAGAAGGAAAAAAGAACGTTACTCTGATAATGTTCTGCACGCAATGGCAATGTCAGACTAACGGGAGTTGGCTTACTACTATCCAAATACTCTGGAAGATAAGCGAAGCTATATCCCCTCTCGTCTTCTGTGATAATGCCTGCCGGCTTATCTTTTACATATATTTTTCCTTGTCTCATGATGTTGATTCTTTTTCTACTTAGTCCTTTGGAATGGGTACTGGTCCTAACTGTAAGTTGAACAGTTCGAGCACTTGATTGACTTTATCCATGCGTAATGTAGTTTTTCCTTGTTCCATTTCACGAACAAAGCGCAGCCCTACACCAGCTTTAAAAGCCATGTCTTCCTGCGTAAGATGGTATTCCTTTCGCAGTTGTTTTAATGTGGCTGATAGTTGATTTTTCTCCATACTATTTATACCTTTACGGGTACAAATATACGAAATATCTACGAAAAACAAAGCGAACAATCCCTAACGGGTATAAAGTTAGACTTATTTAACGTGATTATACCCTATCGGGGAGGGAGAGAACCTCACCCCCCAGCCCCCTCTCCGGGTGGAGAGGGGGAGTGATTAGCGAGATACCCCTTGTGAGAAGTTGACGAGTTGCGTGTATATACGCTTCCTTTCTTTGTATCTCCTATTGCATCCGCTACTCTATTTTGTAAAGAAAAATCAAAGTCTGAAAAATAAAAGGGCGTTAATTGGCTTTTATTTAACGCCCTTTTCGCTTGCAAAAGATGCCCTTTTGAGGTCTTACTAACGCCCTTTTGAAGTTCAAGTAAGCACCTTTTGAAAACCACTTCTGCAACTACTTGATAACAAAAGACTTACAAGGGTGTTAAAAATGTGCGTTTTTAACCCTTTTTCTCGCCTTTTTATCGGATGATTTGTAATAATATTTCAAATATCGGTATTCAAAGTTTTAAGTTTAAAGTTGCGGTGCATTCTCTCACAGAACTCGCAGATAAACAGATGATACAGAAACCTCCCCCAACCCCTCCAAAGGAGGGGGCTGCCTAATGGGATGGTGGGTAAACTAAAAAACTAACTTGCAATAGCTTTACACTTCATATCATAATTATGACGTACTGATGAGAACTCCGTTCGAATAATTTTGACTTATGAAGTCTGAATTACAAATAGTAATCATAATTATGGATTATGAATTATGAATTGTGAATTACAATAGTAATCATGGATTATGCATTCTGAATTACAATAGTAATCATAATTATGAATTTTGAATTATGAATTTTGAATTACAATAGTAATCATAATTATGAATTATGAATTATGAATTATGAATTAAAATCCCTACCTTTGCACCTGCTAAATTTATATATTAATGAACAAACATTTCTTATTGGCTACCTTATGCCTCTGCCCTTTGGGTTTATACGCGCATAAGGCTACTGATTCTAAGGCTACTACTTTGAGAAGTAACACGCCTGTACAAAGAGTAATTCGGAGTATTGACGAGGACAAGACGCGACAGCGTTTTACACTCAGTGGATATGTGAAAGACCGCAATGGTGAACCACTTATCAACGCAACAATCTACGATCTCACTACACGACAAGGTACCATGACCAATGCCTACGGACATTTCTCGCTCACATTAGGTGAGGGACGGCACGAAATTAGGTGTAGCTACGTGGGCTATAAGACCCTTGTCGAAACCATAGAACTTACTGCCAATCAAAATCATGACATCGTCTTGCAGAACGAGGCACAGTTGGATGAGGTTGTGGTGACAACCGACCTTAACTCGCCTTTGCTGAAAACGCAGACTGGTAAGATTTCTCTTTCACCGAAAGATATTAAGACAGAATACGCTTTGTTGAGTAGTCCGGACGTTATCAAGACCTTGCAGCGCACGAGTGGAGTGTCAGACGGTATGGAACTTGCCAGCGGTCTCTATGTACACGGTGGAAATAGCGACGAAAACCTCTTTCTCCTCGATGGTACACCGCTCTATCATACCAACCACACCTTAGGTCTTTTCTCCTCGTTCAATGCGGACGTTGTGAAGAATGTCGACTTCTATAAGAGTGGTTTCCCAGCACGCTATGGCGGTCGTTTGTCGAGTGTCATCGATGTGCGTACGGCTGATGGTGACCTTTATAACACCCATGGCAGCTATCGTATCGGTCTGCTCGATGGCGCTTTCCACATAGAAGGACCAATCAGAAAGGGCAAGACATCCTATAACTTCGGCTTGCGTCGTAGCTGGTTAGACCTCTTGACACGTCCTGCCTTTGCGCTAATGAACAGTGGAAACGATAATGACGAAAAGTTTAATATGTCTTATTTCTTCCACGACTTGAACTTTAAACTGACCAATATCTTCAACGACCGCTCACGTATGTCGCTGAGTGTCTATTCGGGTGAAGACCGATTGGATGCAAAAGACGAGTCGTATTACAACAATGGTAGTGGCTATGAAGATAAAGACATCTATAAAAATCGATTCCATTGGGGCAACTTCAATGCTGCACTCGACTGGAATTACCAGTTCTCACCGAAGCTCTTTGCTAACTTCACAGCCGTCTACACGCACAATCGTTCAACGGTATCGAGTTCGGATGAATGGAAGGTGATGAAAGATGGACAGGTAGAACGACTGGCAATCACCTCACATGGCTATCGTTCTTCTATCGACGACCTTGGCTATCGTGCGGCATTCGACTTCCGTCCAAACCCACGTCATCACATTCGCTTCGGTCATGACTATACCTATCACCGCTTCCAGCCACAGACCAACAGCCGTTTTGATAGCTATCAGAGCGAAGGTATGGCAAAGACTGACACCATTGCGAGCCACAGTTATAACAAGAATGTGGCACATCAGCTGACTTTCTATGCCGAAGACGAAATGATGCTCAACGAGAAGTGGAGCCTCAACGGCGGTGTGAATGCAGATATCTTCCATATTAGCGGTAAGACCTTCTCAACGCTGAGTCCACGTCTGGCAATGAAGTTCCAGCCTAACGACCGTCTTTCTTTCAAGGCAAGCTACACGTTGATGAGCCAGTTTGTACATAAGATTGCCAACTCGTTCCTCGATCTTCCAACCGACTATTGGGTGCCAACGACAGCTCGTCTACATCCAATGCGCTCTTGGCAGGTGGCAGCAGGTGCTTATATCAAACCTAACAAACACTGGTTGATTACCTTAGAAGGCTACTACAAGCATTCAAGTCATATACTGCAATATTCAAGTTGGGTAGGACTGGAACCACCAGCAGCCAATTGGGACTATTTCGTTATGGAGGGCGAAGGCCGCTCGTATGGTGTTGAGTTAGATGCTGATTACAATATCTCCAACCTCAACCTGCATGGTTCTTACACGCTGTCGTGGACAGAGAAGAAGTTTGATGACTTCTACGATGGATGGTACTATGATAAGTTTGACAACCGTCATAAGTTCACCTTCACTGGACGTTGGAACATCACAAAGAAGATTGCAGCCTTTGCCGCATGGACCTTCCGCACCGGTAACCGCATGACTATCCCAACACAGTATATCGGATTGCCAAACGTACCAGACCAGTCTGGCGAAGGTTTGAGGAACATTTGGAATGCTGACGATGGCTTGAACTTTGCTTACGAAAAGCCAAACAACATCATCCTGCCTGCTTATCATCGTCTTGACATCGGCTTCGACTTCCATCATAAGACCAAGAAGGGCAATGAGCGCATCTGGAACCTCAGTTTCTATAATGCCTATTGCCATCTGAACTCTATGTGGGTGCACATAAAAATCGACGATAAAAACCAGATGAAGATAAAGAACATGGCGTTCATCCCAGTAATTCCATCGTTCAGTTATACATTTAAATTCTAAGCTTCGAGCATGAAAAAGATATTATTTTTCCTCTTCCTTGCCCTGTCGGTAATGAGTTGCAAGGATGAATTCAGCGTCAGCAACCTACCTGAGGCAAAGGCAAAGTTGGTTGTCTATTGTATGCCTTCTACTGCCGACACCACTTATATCACCGTGTCACGCAGTATTCCATTGAAGCAATACAATGCAACACAACAAAATATAATGATTGACAATGCCGTTATCACCTATCAGTTGAACGGACAGACAAAGCCAGTAACAGCCTTAGGCAATGGTCGCTATCGTGTTGTTGGACAACAGAAAGCGGGCGATAAGGTGCAGTTGCGTGTTGAAGCGCAGGGCTTAGAGGCTGTTGAGACATCCACAGAGATTCCACAACCAATCGATATAAGCCACCTTGCGACGCGTATGGTGCGAATGAAGGAAGGCCCTTCATCAAATGTAAAAGACTTCTTGCAACTGCAAGCAACCTTTACCGACCCTGCCGAGACACACGATTATTACGCTGTGCGTGCGAAAACCAATAGGCTATACTACCTTTATGTGACATGCTTCCGTAATTTTGGCGGTTATATGCAAGAGGTGATGAACTTCTATTCTTACGATGAGTTTATGGCTGCACGAAAGACCGAACATTGGGATAGCGTGGATGTAAAATATCAATTACAGCAACTCTATGTGCCGATTTCTACGGCAAGTGAACCGCTGTTGAATCCATTATCCGACATAGACGATGACTTCGATTTCAGTAGTGACTTCTATCAGAACTTCTATATCTTTGATGATGCTACTATCAACGGCAAGACCTATACCCTTCATCTGAACATTGAGCCTTTTGTGCGTGCCACAAATATGTCTGATGAGGCAGCAAAGGAGTTGAAGAGATTGTATAATATCGAGGAAGGATTGGAGGTAGAACTCTATCATATCACCCCTGCTTACTACCGTTTCTTGCAGGCGTTGAACGATATTTCAAACAACTCTCTTGCCCAAGCTGGCCTCTCCAATATCCGTACTACTTACAGCAATGTGCAGAATGGTATGGGTATTTGTGCTGGGTTTAATATGCAAAGGAGGCAATAAAAAACAAAGCAACTAACAACTGGCCCCTCCCCCTTACCCCTCCCCCAAAGGGAGGGGAGTAATTTGTGAGAGAGATATCAGCCCCACTCCCAGCCCCTCCCCCATAGGGAGGGGAGTGATTAGTGAGATACCCCTATTGATTAGGATATACAATTTATTCTCATACTACCGCTTTTTGTAAACTATTTTCGCACAGTTCAAAACCAACATACGCTCTTTTGGCTTTGAAAAGACGCCCAATTAGCTTCCAAAAGATGCCTTTTTGAGGTCTTACTAACGCCCTTTTGAAGTCCAAGTAAGCACCTTTTGAAAACCACTTCTGCAACTACTTGATAACAAAAGACTTACAAGGGTGCTGAAAATGTATGTTTTTAGCCCTTTATGCGGTCTTTTTATCCAATATTTTGTAATAGTTTTTTGCAATACTGGACAAGAAGTTTTCTCGCAGATATTACAAATAACCAGATGATACAGAAACCTCCCCCAACCCCTCCAAAGGAGGGGGGCTGCCTAACGGGATGGTGGGTAAACTAAATAAACTAACTTGCAATAGCTTTACATTTCATATCATAATTCTGACGTACTGATGAGAACTCCGTTCGAATAATTGTGGATTATAAATTATAGTAGTAACCATGATTATGACGTATTGATGATAACTTCGTTCGAATAATTTTGACTTATGAATTGTGAATAAAAATAGTAATCATAATTATGAATTATGAATTATGAATTCTGAATTACAAATTATGAATTATGAATTGTGAATTACAAATTATGGATTATGAGTTTTGAATTCATAAAAAAAGTGTTATATTTGCACGCATAAACCTAAATCAATGTAATTATGTTTAAATCTACTACTGTCTTCCTGGGTATAAGGAAGCATGCGTTATACTGCTACAAGTAGAGATAAACCAATTTATTATATATGCAAAATAAAGTATTATACGGCTTGACAGGAGTGCTTGCAATGGGTGCATTCGTTCCTGCTCAAGCGCAGAAGAAACCAATGAACATCGTCTTCATCATGAGCGATGACCATTCGTATCAGACAATTAGTGCTTACGACAAGCGTTTTATCAGTACGCCTAACATCGACTGGTTAGCTGACAATGGTGTGAAGTTCCAAGAGAGCTTCGTTGCCAACTCCCTCAGCGGTCCGTCACGTGCTTGTATGCTTACGGGTAAGCATAGCCATGCTAATGGCTTTACGGACAATTCTAAAACCTTTGATGGCGGTCAGCAGACCTTCCCTAAGTTGCTCCAGAAGCAGGGTTATCAGACGGCAATGATTGGTAAGTGGCATCTCACCTCACTGCCAACAGGCTTCAACTACTGGGACATCCTTATCGGACAGGGCGACTATTACAACCCTGACTTCCTCAGCAATGGTAAGAAAGTGCGCCGTCCGGGATACGTTACTAACATCATTGCCGACATGGCGATAGACTGGATGGAGAACAAACGTGACAAGGACAAGCCGTTCTGTTTGTTGATGCACAATAAGGCTCCTCACCGTGTGTGGAACCCTGATACCTGCGACCTTCGCCTCTATGATGACGTGACCTATCCGTTGCCAAAGACTTTCTATGATGACTATGCGGGCCGTCTTGCTGCACAGAAACAGAAGATGAGTATCATAAAGGACATGGACCTCATCTATGACAACAAGATGGCTGACAAGGAGAATGAGATTCATACCACGACTGGTCTTGAAGAATGGGGACGTGCTAACTACAAACGAATGTCGCCTTCACAGCGTGCACAGTGGGATAGCTACTATGACCCTATCATCAAGAAGTTTAAGGAGGATAAGCTATCTGGTAAGGCACTCGCTGAATGGAAGTATCAACGTTATATGCACGACTATATGCGTGTGATTCATTCTGTTGACCGCAACGTGGGCCGTGTCATTGAGTATCTGCGCCAGCATGGACTCCTTGAGAACACAATGATTGTCTATACCTCTGATCAAGGTTTCTATATGGGCGAACATGGATGGTTTGACAAGCGTTTCATGTATGAAGAGTCATTCCGCACACCATTGTTGGTTTACTATCCAGGCGGTAAGCATGGTGTTGTAAAAGAGATGGTACAGAACATCGACTATGCCCCAACCTTCCTCGATGTGGCTGGTGCAAAGGTTCCTTCTGACATTCAAGGTCGTTCTTTCCTCCCACTTCTTGAAGGTAAGAAGCCAGCCAACTGGCGTCAGTCGCTCTATTATCACTACTACGAATATCCTGCCGAGCACTCTGTTTGCCGTCACTATGGTATTCGTACGAAGCGTTATTCACTCATGCACTTCTATAATGATATTAATTCTTGGGAACTTTACGACCTAAAGAAAGACCCAGAACAGATGCATAATATCTATGGTAAGCCAGGTACGGAGAAGCTTACAAAGAACTTGAAGAAGCAACTCCTCCAGCTGCAGGTGCAGTATGATGATCCTATCCGTAAAAAGGGACTTTAGGCTTTGAGCTTTTGAATAGATCAAAATGTAAATGTTATTTTGATCCTCTTAAGGTTTGAAGTAATCTAATAAGAAAAGACCATTTCTTTACTCAAGAACGAGTATTGAAATGGTCTTTGCTTTATGATCGTCTTACTTATAATCTGAATGTGTCAAGCCAATCATTTAATTTGCAACATATTCTTGCCTTGTAAGGAAGAACTTGTTTTATAAAAGTTATTGGGACACACAAAGGTGTATGTCCCAATGCTTCATTTTTAATTACAGTGAGCCATTGTTTGCCTGGCGAACCATCTCTGATGAAGCATAGAGATAAACCTCTACACGGCGGTTAGCCTGACTAACAGTCTTATTCTCGATAGGGTTGGCACTACCAAAACCCTGTACTGAACGAATCTGACGGCTGCTTACACCACGGCCCTTGAGGTAAGATGATACAGCCTCTGCACGACGCTGAGACAATGGAAGATTGATGTTATCATTACCAGAAGCATCAGTGTAACCCTGAATAGCTACGTCACAGTTAGAGTTGCGCTGCATCAAAGAAGCGAACTTTGTAAGGTCGTTCTTAGCAGCTGCGCTGAGGTTTGAACCGTTCAATGGGAAGAGGATACCAGAGTCGAAGGTTACCTTCACACAATCTAAACCATTAGCATCTGTTACCTTGTCAACACGTGCGTTTGGCAACTGCTGTGCAGCCTCGCGTGCTACTTTATCCATGTGACGACCAATGAGGGCACCCGCACCAGCACCAACAGCACCACCAATAGCAGCACCAATCGCTGTACTCTTACCATTACGACCTATAATCTGACCAACGATACCGCCCAATGCTGCGCCTGCACCGCCACCGATTAATGCACCTGTACCTTGCTTTGTCTGACAACTTACGACAGTGAGGAAACACATTCCTGCTGCCATCATTTTCATATTCTTCATAATCAAACGTGTTTATTGATTAATATCTTTTACCTTTTGGCTTGGCTTACAGCCGCACCTTAATTCATTTTAATTCGTGCAAAGTTAAACAAATATATGCCATTG
>CAUVDL010000073.1:0-11381 GCA_963550695.1 uncultured Prevotella sp.
GAAGACAAGTTACTTGTAATAAAGAAGAAACATGTTCTTATGTTACTTTGTCTTTCTTCGAAGTTTACAAGTTAGACAGGTGGACGAGAAGACAAGTTACTTGTAATAAAGAAGAAACATGTTCTTATGTTACTTTGTCTTTAATTTACTCTGTCTACAAGCAACTCGTTAACTTGTCTACTTGTTTACTTGTCTACTCGTTAACCTGTCTACTTAAAGAGCTTACTTGCGTGTAAGTTTTGGCTGTACGTAGACCTCACCGATACCACGATAGGCACCCATGACAGGCTTAGAGTCAGAGAAGCGGTTCCAGCCATAAGAAGAGAAGGTTTGCTCAGAGGCAAGCTTCTGAGCCTCCTTGAAGACAAGGTTGCCAGCATCGTCAATCGCTAAGAGAATGCTCTCCTGCGTACCGTTGATAGCTGTCTCGTGCTCCTTACTGAAGTCATCAGCAACGATAACAGAGATGAAGTATTCGTAGACACCCGGCTGCACCTCGTTCTTGAAGACTACCTTACCATTTGTCATCTTAAAGCCCTTACCTGGGATGAAGTCTACTGCCCATGTGTATTTGTTATCAACGATGAAGTTTGCCTTGTTGTTACCAGCAGCCTCGATGCGTATGTCAGAGGTCCTCTTAGACAAAGTACGGTCTGCATTACGCATCTTTGCTGTCTGCTCATAGTTACCAACGAAGTCAGCCATTGATGCCTGAACAACTTTCAGCGAGTCAACTAAGCCTGCTGCCTTAGCGATAACCCATCCCACACGAGCCTTACCCGTAGTGTTCTCCGTTGCCTTTACGGTTATTTCGCTTCCTTGCTCGGCAACAGAAATCCAATCGCCAGTTGTTGTATAGGTAACAGGAACGTTCGCCGTAGCAATCAGCGTCTTCTGAATAGCTTTATCATCGGTGTAGATATCCTCACCAGCAGGCAAACCGAAGGTGATACCCTCCTGCTGAACGTTAAGGGTGATAGAGTCGCCCTGTGCGTTCTTAATGACTAAGAGCGTATTACGGCTCTGTGGGCTGGTATTTGTAACAGCTGTCAATACGAGTGTTTCAGCCTTCTTCGTAACCGTCAGCCACGCATCCTGCGCATAAGCCTTGGCAGGTTCAGAAGCCATCTTCACCTCATTCGTACCACCAATCACGTTGAACGCAGTCTGTGCCTTTACGACATTCAATCCCACAGCATACTCTGGCAGTTCGTTATTGTCGTTGCTGCATGCCGTTCCAAGAACGGCTGTTGCAACGAGCATGAATATTGAAATATACTTCTTCATAATTAATTAATTTTCTTCATGTACTGAATATTTGGCAATGTGAAGGCAAATACGTAGTTGCCACTTGCATCGGTAACAGGCTGCAAGTCTTCGCCGTAAGCCACGCCGAAGAAAGAGTCTACGGTATGTCCTGTAATCTGACCGCTGTCTTCAGCCTTTGCTTGCTCCATGTCATCATCCCAAGTGAAGAATAGACTACCTACTCCCTCACCAAAGAGCTTACCCTCTTTTTGAGATGCAGGAATCAAAACAATACCAGCTGGGTACTTATAGGTAGGGTCGGTCACTGGCTGTCCTGGAAGTTCAATGTGTCCCGTAGCAGGATCATAGGTCAAGAGAATCTCATAGTTGACATTATTAATATTCAACTTACCCTTCAGTGTATTGGCAACAGAACCCATCTCCAATGTAAGTCGGATACGCTTACGGAGGTTGGTCTTCAACTGCCATTCGCCTACCCAGAAGTCAATACTCTTATGGCTCTTAGGCAAGAACTGAACGATTTTAAGGTCGCCTTCTGTCAACGAGTGATCAGCATCATTCCACGTGAAGTGCTGATACTGCTTGTTGCCGATGACGATAGGCTCACGGAGAACGATACCCGTATTGGTTGTACAATAAGGCATCTCCCACTTCTTATCGCCTAAGGTAACACTAAGGCGTCTCACCTCCTGTGTGAGTGTTCCCTGTCCTAAGGTGTCGTTCCCCAAGATGAAGTTGTAGGTCTCTACGTTCATTCCCTCCATTACAGTGGCAAGTCCGAGCATATACTCCTCCCAGTTGGTTCCTTGTGGCAGACGTGTGAGCACCATCTCATTCTGCCACTTACGTCCTTTCAGGAAGATACTATCGTTCGTTGCACGGAGAATAGAGAATTCATAGTCGCCCTGCGCACCGTCAGGACTACCCAACCAAGTTTCAGCCAATGGGTGAATCACTGCGTTATACTCATTGAATGACAAGGTAGGACCCAAGTCTTTCACTACATCGTAGCCCGAAGTAGCCTGCGCCTCGATATCCTTCACGTCGCCCATAGCGGTGACATGCCCATTCTTAAACTTCAGCAACAGCGTATAACCACCGTAGCTATAGTTCTTTCCTGTATAATACTGCATTACCCAACCATCCTCTGACGACTCTAAAAGTGCCTTATAGTCAGCAACCTTCTTCTCAATTCGTTCAGCCGCAGGGAGGTCGAAAGTGGTCTTATCGTCATGTAGACACGATTGCAAAGAAAGTGTCAGCACGATAGCCATGAATAGTAAATATACCTTTTTCATTTGCGTATTTATTTACTTTTATCAGGTTCTGAACTTAGTCCTTAATAACAAGCCTAAGTCAGAAGCCCTTGTTTATTTATTTGTTGATAATATGTACACTCACTGCGTTCTCTTATTCCAGTGTATTCAGGTCGAGTGTACCAATCTTTCCACCTCTTCTGAGAATCGCATTGCGCAATAGTTCGATGTCAACATTCCATGAATTACTCATGTACTCGCGAATGATCTTCAGCTTTTTGTTGATAACGCTACCGCCTTTGCTTCCCGCATTCTTCATGATAGTAGCCCAATCCTCTGGCGTACTGGTCACGTAGATAGAGTAAAGTTCGGCAATATCCTCAGCAGGATTCTCCATAGAGTAAGCCGAAACGAAACCCATGCTCTGTGCCTTCTTGTCAGGGACAGTGGTCCAGTTACCACTTACGTAGTCAGAGCGTGAGATGTTATCATACGACTCATCGTAAGGTTTCTTCTGATTAAGAATGTGCATGAACTCATGGTGCATCGTGTGGAAATAGTAGTTATTCATACTACCATAATCCTTCAACTGCTCATCAGTAAGGGCGTTTACCTTACCTAATCTTACCTTATAACCACCCTCAGCACTACCAATCACCTCTGTGCGATAACGTGTGTAACCCGGTGTACCCGTCACAAGGATGATACGTGGCGCATTCTCCTTGATGAAGTCAAGCTCAACGGTCTCGGCATAAGCATCAAACCACATGTACTTTGTGAGGATAGCAAGCTTCACCGTCTTTGCAGAGTCGGCAGGCACAAAGTTATAAGCCTGCTCGGTTTCCTCAGTTTTCAGACGATATTGGAACTCTATATTATAAGGCATGGTGTAGTTCTTATACAGCCATTGGTCGAAGGCATTGCGATGTACAGCCTCAGTTGAGAAGATCGAGTCACCGCTTATCTTATCATCGCTACATGAAGACAAGATTGCGCCACAGCTGACGATAGCAATTGCAACCAAATATAAATACTTTTTCATAACCTATCGTTTTTAATTATTACGTGGATTAGCTGTCACACCAGCTGATATTACGTCCTGTGGCAACTGAATAGCTAAACGTGGGTCGCCAACCTTCATTGAGTCAGTTACGGCAGTAACAGCCGACTGCACATCAACCTTTCTACGATACATTGTAATACCATAACGCTTAACATCCTGCAAACGGAAACCCTCATGGATGGTTACTAATCGCTTCAACTGTAAGAGACACTGCAAAAGAGGTTCCTGTGTTGTTGACTCAATGGTGAACAATGGATGGAGTGCCTTCTTTGGTGTAGGCTTTGTTGGTGTGTAATAAGCCATTGACTTATAGAAGTCTTGTATCTCGGCAAGTGTGAGTTGCTTTCTATTCTTAGAGAAGACAGTCAGCTCGGTGTTGATGTCCTGCAATGCCTTGTCATATTGACCTAAGAGCGCATAAGCCTCAGCACGTTCAAGCAAGGTGATGTCTGTGCTAAATACAGCATACTCACCGTAAGGTACTCCAATCTCTGCTGTTGCATCAATGACCTTAGGAACGTAAGGAATCTTACGCAAGCAATACTTTGATACACCATTATTATAAAGAACGGTATAGTTCAAAGTTGAGCCACTGTCACCCCATGGACCCGGAGCCTGCAAGGTTTCGTTCTTGCTAATCAACTCGCCGTGCGCATACTTGCTACCAGCCTGAATAGGAATACTGATAACACCCCACTGTGAAGGAACTGGCAATAACAGGATATTCGCACTGTTGCTTGCAGTTACAAAGGCGTTTGGCTGTACGTTACCACTTGGACCTAAGCGGTTCCATTCTGCCCAGTTGCGGAGGATATCGGCTGGCTGTTCGCCTAATACCTTATTGGCATACATCACCGCCTTATCATACTTCTGTGCATAGAGATAGAAGCGAGTTGCAAAGGCATAAGCCGCCTGCTTGGTGAAGTGGAACTTAGGCTTTGCATACTTCGTACCAACGAGCGACATACCTTTCAGCATGTCAGCCTCAATCTTTTGATAAAGCTCAGCCAATGTACCACGCTCCATCAATCGTCCAACAACCTTTTCAGGCTCTGTTGGATAAGGCAAACCTAACTGATTAGCAGCCGTAGTCTTGTCGTAAGCCTGACAGAAGACGGTTGATAACTGGAACATTGAGAACGCTCTGCAAAGCAAAGCCTCGCCCAACTGTTCCTGATACTCCTCTGGGTTAGAAACAGTATTCATGTAAGCAATTGCCTCATTACAAGCTGAGATAGCCGCATAATGTGCTGACCAGAGCTGATAAGGACTCTCCGTGTCACTTACGTCATCAATGTCTTTCCACTGATAAGCCTGCTCTTGAAAACGGTCGAACGCACTCCAAGTACTATGCAGCTGTTCGTCTGTATTGTCTGAATACATCTCAGTGAGATAAGCTGGATGCGCTTGTGGATAAGCACTTACCAACAACTGGCTCACCTCCGTAGGATTCTTGAGGTCCATGCGGCTGTCTGGATACTTATCAAGAAAATCGTTACACGATGTAAGTGCAAGCGATAACGCAGCCACTGGCAAGAATGTTATATATTTTTTGACTTTCATCTTCATAAGTTTTATAGTCCAAGTTTTACTGTTAGCGTAAATTGTTTTGGCATAGGCGATGCTACACCACCTACGTTATAGAACTCTGGGTCCTGACCATTGAGTCGCTTGTCAGCATAGAGGAGGAAGAGGTTGGTAGCTTGAAGCTTCAACGACAGATCCTTAATCATGCTGTGTTGGAACATCTGCGCAGGGAAGTCATAGCCCAAAGAAATCTCTTTGAGACGAATGAAGTCACCCTTCGCAATACGTACATCGCTGTAGTTGTAAGCGTTGTAACCCAAGCGAACATTGGTGTTTGCCATATACAGGCTCTTTGGAAGAATACCCGGTACATTGGTTTCTTTCTCCTCACCAGCTGCCATCCATCGGTTCTTGAACGCATTTGTCATTGAAACGAGGTCGTTATAACGTGCACGGAACTTAGGGTCAAGGCGTACTACGTTACCGAAGGCATAAGTGAAGAATACGTTCAGACGGAAACCACGATAGGTAAACATATTACCAAGTGAACCCGTATGCGTTGGATCAGTTGGACCTTCATACTTCAAGAAGTCAGTCTTTGTACGCTCCTGGAAGTTGATATCATCCGTTGTCACCTGTCCCTTCTCATTGAGTACCATTGGCATACCCTCGCTGTTCAAGCCCACGAATGGGATTGAGAACAAGGCACGAGCAGGATAACCCTTCTTTGCAAAACCATTACCACTCACAAGACTCATCACGTTACCTTGATTGAAGAGCTTTGTAATCTCGGTCGTTGCATAAGAGTAGATGAAGCTGGTTGCCCAAGAGAAGTCCTTTTTCTTGATGTTAACAGAAGAAAGGCTCAACTCAAGACCATTAGAATTCATCTCGGCAACGTTGGCAGCACGAATAATCTCACCACCCAAACCAGCTGTTACCATCGGACCAATCTCGTCGAAGTTTCTACGTGTATAATAGTCGAAGGTGATACCTAAGCGGTTGTTCCACAGTGAAGCATCGAAACCAAGGTTCAACTCGTTCTTCTTCTCATAAGTGAGCGTTGAGTTTGCTAACTCGCTAAGTTCAAGCTGTGGCTCCTGATCTTCTGCAAAGAGACGGAAAGGAGTTGAAGCGGTGATGATAGCGGTTGAGTTGCTATAAGATACGTCTGGAGGTGTACCTGTAAGACTGTAAGAGGCACGCAATGTAAGTTTATTTAATGGAGAGAGCTTATTAAACCAGTTCTCCTCATGCACATTCCATGCACCAGACACGTTCCATGTTGGCATCCAACGTGCGCTTGTGTTGCGGCCCATCTGATTTGAACCCTCATAACGAAGTGTACCATTGAAGACGTAACGGCCCTGATAGCTGTAAGTAGCGTTGCCGTAGAAGGCTACACTGCGTGAGTTAGTTGGAGCAATGGTGTAATAAGTATTGCCTGACTCCAATGCGCGCTTAAAATACTGATAAATATAGAATGGAACCATACCCGCATCATAACGCAAACCAGCACCCTCAAAGGCATTGCGCTGACGTTCGATGCTCTTCAACTCCATACCACCAAAGAGGTTCATGATATGCTTCTCGGCAAAGGTGTGGCTATAGTTAGCCGTTGCACGGATGTCGTAATCGCTCATGCGGTTGTCGCCCTTATGATACAAACCACCGTAGGGCAATACGGTCATTGGCAATACGTAAGGGTTATTTGGGTCTTTATAAAGATACTTGTTGGCATCGCGGATAATTCCGTTTGACATCGCACGATAAGCCAATGCTTGGTTAGAATTGTCCTTTACAAAATGCTCCTGCGTTGAAGCCATATACTTGAACGCACCCAAGAGTGACAGTTCAAGACCCTTGATAGGCTTATACTTAAACTCTAATTGGAAACGTGCATCGAGGGTGTTGAGGTCGATGTAGTTGTTATTCAACTCGTTGAAGATGTTGAATGGTGCATAATTCGCAACGTAAGTTGCTGATGGGTCCAACACGCGTGAGGTGTTGCTTGCGTATGAGTAAGGGTTGATATCGAAGTCACGCTTCACCTCACCACCTACGACGTCAACATCCTGACCAAGTGTACCTGGTGCACGCTGCTTACGATAAGCCGCACCACCAATGAGGTTCAACGACAGCTTGTCTGACAAATGATGCGTGAGGTTCACGTTGAGTGTATAACGGTTTACATTACTCTGCTTATACCATCCCGGGTCTAACAACGCACTGAATGATGCGTAGTAGTTTGATTTCTGTGTACCACCGCTCAAACTGATAGAGTGGCTCTGCATAATATTAGATGAGAACAACTCCTTAAACCAATTCGTATTGCGGAACTCTGCACGCTGGAGATAGCGGTTGCGAGCCTCTGTGGTGTTCTCCAAAGCAAACTGACCCGTGTTCGCATTGTACTTGTTAATCAACTCGTACATCTTTCCATAGACACCATACTCGCTACCATTGAGTACCTCAGAGAAGTTCAGCCAGCCCTTGTCTGCCAACTCTCTATAAATACCCATTTGCTCCTTTGAGTCGAGAATGTCGAAGTTGCTGTAAGAGGGAACAAGACGAGTCGTGAACTCACCGGTATAGCTGATGTGTGCCTGTCCCTGCTTACCTTTCTTGGTAGTAACAACAATCACACCTGCCATCGCACGCGCACCATAGATAGAAGTTGCCGAACCGTCCTTCAAAATCTGGAAACTCTCAATATCATCGGCATTAAGACCTGCTATTGCAGAAGAGATAAGGGTCTCTGGATTACCCGATGCTAAGTCGTCTGCACCGACATTGGCTGCATCTTCCATGATCACACCATCGACAACCCAAAGTGGCTTACTGCTACCGTAGATAGAGGTGGCACCACGAATACGAATCTTTGGAGACGTACCGAAGGTTCCGCTGACGTTCTGAACAGACACACCCGCTGCCTGACCTTCAAGCGAACGGCTGATATCTGCCACACCACTCAGGCGCGCCTTCTCAGCATCAACCTTATCCGTTGCACCCGTAAAGAGACGGCGGTCGGTGCGGGTAAGACCCGTCACAACAACCTCGTTTAGTGTTTGGGTGCTTGACTTGAGCACCACCTTCATGTCGGTTGTACCCTTCAGTGTCTGCGACGCCATACCAATGTAGCCCACAGTAACCTGAGGATTAGCGACGTCAGTGGTAAGCGAGAACTTACCATCAACATCGGTCACTGCACCCGACTTGGTGCCCACGACCATAATGGTAGCACCGATAACAGGCTCGTTATCGTCGGCCGACACTACGGTACCCGAAATTTTAGTTTGTGCCAATGCCGTGCTTATGAACATAAACAGCATGGCAAAACACATTAGTAACTTTTTACTCATAAACTTTTTGTTATATTTAGTCTGATATTATTTTATGCGGGGATTAAAATTCTTTTCTATCCTATTAAAGGACAAACAAAACGCTTTTGCGTCTTTCAAACCCTGTCTGTTAGCCATGTTTGTCATAGTATGAAATATCTATAATTTTTGCAAACTTATAAAACATATATTATACTAAGGTGCAAAAGTAGTAAAAAAATATTGAAAGAACAATATATTGCTGTTTTTACGTCATTTTTTATGTTGAGTTGATAATTTTATGAGTTTGGGATTTACAAGTTGTTTGTAGACAGGGTAAATAAAAGACAGAGTAACATAAGAACGTTTTTATGACGAGTTTTTGAGTGCATAGGTCAGCAAGTAGACAAACAACTCGTTAACTTATTAACTGGTTTACTTGTTAACTAAAAACTTGTTCCTCTGTTACTTTGTCTTTCTATTATCCTGTCTTTCTTGGCAAAAGATGTGACCTATACGCCAAGAATGTAGCAGAAGACAAGAAGTATTAGTTAGGATTTTATAAATACAACCTTTATTATCTAAATTATGAGGGGTAAACTTGTTTATCTAAAAATATATAAATACCTTTGCCCTACTAAATCGATGACATCTATCAATAAATAAGGTGATTTACAGAGATTCCGCATGTAGGATAGAAAGGATATAATCATATAAAAAATAGATATGCAAAGAAAAAATTATGCAAAAAAGGAATACTGTCGCCCCGACCTTTCAGTTATTCCTGTATCGGCAGAACCAATCATGGGTACAACCTCACCCTTTAAGTCTGATCACGAAAAGGCAGCTGATGACGACAGTAACACGTTTGGTGGTGAACCAGATTAACCCAAAATAATTATCAATAAGAATTATGAAGATTAACAAGTTCACAAGTTTGTTTGCTACATGCTTGCTTATGGGGCTGACGGCTTGTTCTAATGACAATGTAAGTGACGCGGATTCTGGCAATAGTGCTAAGAATAAGGATTTAACAGGTAAGACTTCTTTCTCTATTACCTCAGAGGCTAAGACACGTACCTCAGGCGTTTATGATGATTCAGGGGTAGATTTCTACTGGACTACAAACGACAATATTTGGGTAAATAGTGGCTCTGCAACATCTCCTACACTAACAGCAAGTAGTTCCAACGATATTACATCAACAACAGCTTCTGCAAAGTTCTATTTCGATGGAACTTATACGGCAGCGAGCTATCCTGTTAGATACACAGGGAACGCAAGCACTTCAGGTAACACTGTTACAATAGCAACAAGTCAGAATCAGGACGAAGCCAACAATGCGACTCAGTTAGGAACTGTTGGAGACTGCGGTGTCGGTACTGCAACACGCCAAACAGATGGATCCTATAAGTTTACTCTCAGTCATAAGGCTTCGTACATAACATTTATGCCATACTACTCAAAAGAGGAGTTGGCTGCTTCTGCTGTAGTAACACAAATCAATGTTACAGTGGCTAACGGTGAAAGCCTTGCTGGAAAGTTCAATTTTAGCGACAACGGTTTAGGAACTGCAATTAGTTCTTCTTCTTCTAACAGCGTAACCTTGACTTTGAACGGAACAAGTTCAATAACTGGTTTCCCTATTCCTACTACCGCTACAGCATCTAAGAATGCAGCCATAATGGTTGTAGCTCCAGGAACTTACTCAACCTTTAAGGTTACTTATACTCTATATGATTCCGTAACTGGTACAGAAAGCACTATTTCATATACATATAGAAATATAAAATGTACTGCTGGAAAGAATCAGAAAATCAGTACTGACCTTGGCATGGCGACATATACTTCTCGCAAGACCAATTATTACATGTGGGATGCAAAGAGCAATTATTGGAATGGGTATGAGAGCAGTCAGCCTTTACTCAACAACGCTGTAAATACAAACTATGCAAAATCATCAGCGGACTCAAGATGGTACAATACTGTATTCGAGAAATATGTCAAGAAAATGGCTACAAACTCATGCCAGAATCAGCCGACTTTCGAAGCACTTACATGGTATGTTAGTGAAGCAGGATCTCCACAGGTGGATAAAACAACTTTATGGGTATTTGCAAACCATCTTTATGTAGGAGGCATCTGGCTAAAGAAACATAGTAAAATTCCAGGTTTTATTTCTACGATGGGCTATCCAACTACATTTACGTGGAATTTAGGTTTAGATATTCCAGTTAGTGTAGCAATCTCTGGCAAACCAGATGCTTCAGTAAGAAGTGATTATTTCTATCTTCCAGCACTTGGAAAATACACTGATGGGAAATTAACCGATTTAGGATTTAATGGCTATTACTGGGCAAGTACACCAAATCCAGTTAACAATGGTGATAGAAGTGCAGGTTATGGTAAAATCATATCAGCCAACTGTCTTCGCTTTACGATAGATGAATCGAGGATGGATAATGTCTATGTACGTAGTTACTATGAACGTCATGTAGGCATGCAGGTACAGAAATTTGAATAGGTTCCCACAATAATGTAAGTAAAAGAGAGGCTGGAAACAATACCAAGCCTCTCTTTTTTCATCTGGAACCTTTACTGAATAAGACTGTAGAGAGCACATTTATAAAGAGAGTATAATATAAACGTCATCTAAGATTATGAAAGTAAAACAATATGTACCAAAAGGATTCTATATAAACACGATATCTATACAGTATTTGGCATATATACAGAACAAATTAATAGTAGACCAAGAGAAAATTAATGTTTAAATCACCAATATTTGTTTTTAACAAAAAGATTCGGTAAATTCGCAATTGGTACTTGAATCTACCCAGTCCAAAAACTTTGAATAATTTTCATCTCTCTTATTTTTATTTCTTAATATTCGGCAGGCGATTCATTTCGCTGTTATTGATATTTACATCCGTTCGTTTGGCTTTA
>CAUVDL010000074.1:0-11342 GCA_963550695.1 uncultured Prevotella sp.
TAAACCAATGATAGAGGGATATCATATAAGTATATCTCATACTCTTGGTTATGTTTCTGTTATTCTTTCCCGCTATTATGAAGTAGGTGTTGATATAGAATATGTGTCTGATAGGGTAAATCGTATATCATCACGTTTCCTAAGAGAAGATGAAGTCTGTGCTAATACAACAGATATGCTTATTGCTTGGTGTGCTAAGGAAACTATGTATAAGCTTTTTTCTTCTGAACATCTGGCTTTAAAAGATATTAAAGTAAATCTGTATTCAAGGTTAGTAACTAACATGAAGCGTAATATTACGCTTAAGTTTCAATGTGAGTGTTCTTCAAAATACATTTTGACTTACACTTGGTATTAAGTATAATTTTATTTTGTCTTCACTTGCATATTTTAATTATAGATAGTTGTCTTTGTTAATCTAAATGTATATTATGGTAAAAGATGTTTGTGATGTAGCAAAAATATTTAAATAATTAATTTATTTGGTGTTTGACTTGCTTTTTATTTTAATTCTACTTATATTTGTATCCGTCATTTAACGGATAACATAATATATTTATTAATTAGTCTAATTAATAGGAGGTATAAATATGAAAGAAGGTAAAAATGCAAGAACTCTTTGAAAATCTTGATTTAGAGAATCAGAATAATCAGGAACATACCGATACGAATGAAATGCTTGGTTGTGATATTTGGTACAATTAATGTCGTATGATTTTAGATTATATATTTTATATTTGATTTTAGGAACGCACTTGCTTTATGAGTTTAAGTGCGTTTTTTTGTTTAGACTTTTTGCATTATACTTATGAACATTTATACTGGTTATATTTTTTAGAGTTTTTGACTTATAGTAAACGATAGAGTGTATATAAATTATTATTGCTATTTGTGTACTTCGTAAGAAATGATTACTTTTGTGTTTGTAAAAAACATATTATGGAAGAAGCAAAGGTAAAAAAGGAGGAGCTAATACTTATACGTATAACAGGACAAGATAGACCAGGGTTGACAACTGCAGTGATGCCTATCCTTGCTTGTTATAATGCCCATGTCTTGGATATCGGTCAAGCTGATATCCATTCTACTTTATCGCTTGGTATTCTTATTCGTATTGACGAGAAGGGGGATGGACAAGTAATGAAAGAACTTTTATTTAAGGCAACAGAGCTTGGTGTGAATATAGGTTTTGCTCCTGTAGCAGATGATGAATATGAAGATTGGGTAAATAGGCAAGGAAAAAATCGATATATTCTTACAATAATTGGTAGGTCTTTATCAGCTCGTAATATAGAGGAGACCACTCGAGTGATTACAGAGCAAGGCGTAAATATAGATTCTATTCTTCGTTTGACAGGTCGTCAAAGTATTCGCAAATGTAATCAGAATGTCAGAGCATGTATAGAGTTCTCGTTGCGTGGTACCCCTAAAAACTATAGACAGATGCAGGCTGATCTTATGCAGATGAGTCACGAACAAGGAATTGATTTTTCTTTGCAAAAAGATAATATGTACAGACGTATGCGGCGTCTAATATGTTTTGATATGGATTCTACACTTATTCAAACAGAATGTATTGACGAGTTGGCAAAGCGTGCAGGGGTTGGAGAGCAGGTTGCTGCTATTACTGAACGTGCTATGCGTGGTGAGATTGACTTTAAAAAGAGTTTTACGGAACGAGTTGCTTTGTTAAAAGGTCTCGATGCTAAGGTTATGAAGGATATTGCTGAAACAATGCCTATAACTGAAGGCGTTGATCGCTTGATGACCGTTTTAAAGCAGTGTGGATATAAGATTGCTATATTAAGTGGTGGTTTTACATATTTTGGCGAGTATTTACAGCGAAAGTACGGAATTGATTATGTATATGCTAATGAACTTGAGGTAGATGAGAATAATAAACTTACGGGAAGCTATCTTGGTGATATTGTTGATGGTAAGCGTAAGGCTGAGTTGTTAAAGTTGTTAGCGCAAGTTGAAAAAGTCAATCTTGCTCAGACAATAGCTGTTGGTGATGGTGCTAATGATCTTCCTATGCTTTCTGAAGCAGGTTTGGGAATAGCTTTTCATGCTAAACCACGTGTACAAGCTAATGCTGAACAAAATATTACTACAATTGGTTTAGATGGTGTACTTTACTTTCTGGGATTTAAGGATAGTTATCTGGGTGAGGTTGGTTTGCTATAGATCAAATTTATTTTATTAGTTTATGAACATATTTTGATAAATGAAGCATCAAATATCTTATAATTCTATTCTATGAATATATTTGATACTTTTGTATTGAAAATTATTAGTGTTTTGTAAGTTCTTTCTTCATAGGCTTAGTATTCATATTTCGCAATATACTATCATACTATAACTCTCCTTTCTATTGATTCTTTATGAATGTGTTATCATTTAGTACACGTGTATTGATGCTCCGCACATGTTGTGTTAATACTTCACACACATAGTGTTGTTGGTAATTTATAATACAAACAAAATAGGATACCCCTGTAGAGTATCCTATTTTATTTATTAGAAATTCCACCAGTGCTTCTTCTTAGGTGGTTTATGTTCTTCAAACGAACGATGTGCAAAGTTACGACTTTCCCATGTTTCGTTATTGGTTATCATTTGATAGATAGTTCCCCAATCTGGTAGACCACCAAGATTACGATCGTCAATAAACATTTCTACCTTCAACTTTCTGGAAAAATGGTTGTTCTTCTCTTTTTCCTCTTCCGGATAGTCTTTGTTTACTGCCCAAAAGTCTACGCCACGTTCATGACACCAATCAACAGCTTCTTGGAGTAAATCGCCTTCTCTGACGCTCCATAAGATAAGTTGGTGACCATCCTTAATCAGCATTTTTAGCGTATCGGTAGCGAAAGGAATTTCGCTACCGATTTTAGGATATTTATGTTCTACGATAGTTCCATCGAAGTCAACTGCAATAATCATTGTCTGTTTAGAATTTTTCTCTTGATTTTGAGTTTATCTCTTTATAGAGTCATCGTGCTTATTACCATAGTGGCTGTTAGCATAGTTACCATAATTACCATAGTTTCCATATTGTCCATAGCTTGTACCATAGCTTGCTCTACCATATCTACCGTACTTACCGTAACCACCATAACCATAGTAATAGCTATACTTTCTCTTTGACATGTCAATACCATTAAGAACAATAGCCATGTTAGGGAACTTCTTCTCGTTTGCAAGTGCATTAATAAAGTTGAAACTTGACTTTGGAGTGTAGTCTGCACGACACATATAGATAGAAGCATCTGCAATGCGTGCAATCTGAAGAGTGTCTGTAACAAGACCGACAGGAGCGGTGTCAATCATGATGTAATCATATTTCTCTTTCAATAGATTAATAATAATATCTAATGAATTACGTGCAATAAGCTCTGCAGGGTTTGGAGGAATTGGACCTGCCATAAGGAGATCCAAGTTCTTATTAACTCCTGAAGGTAATATTTGCTCCTGTAAATCTTCTGTTGTTGGATTATCCTTTACAAGAAGATTTGTAATACCATGCTTGTGATCGTTGATACCAAATAGTTCAGCCAAACGTGGACGACGAATATCAAGACCAACTAAGATAACTTTCTTGCCTAAGAGACCGAAACTAACAGAAAGGTTTGCAGCGTTAAAAGTCTTACCTTCACCAGAAGTAGATGAGGTAAAGAGTACAACCTTCTGTCCTTCCTTAAGCATAAACTGAAGGTTGGTACGCATCGAACGGAAGATTTCTTCCATCTGGTTATTCTGATTTTCATGTACAACGATATCAGCTTTACCCTTCGCCTTGTTACTTGCAATAGCAACGTCAGCGATAATAGGCAACTTGGTAAGGCGTGCAACATCATCATGACCTTCAATCTTATAGCGGAAGAATTGTAGGATAATAATTACCAATACAGGAAGGGCTAAGCCAATCAACAAAGCAACAATCATAATTGTTGTTGACTTAGGGCTAATCTTACCAATCAGCTGTGGGTCATCAATGAGTTTACCCTTATCGGCAGTAGCTGCCAAAGAGATACTGTTTTCCTCACGCTTTTGAAGCAACATGAGGTAAAGGCCAGACTTAACTTCCTGTTGACGGTCAATCTGTGTCAGCATGCGCTCCTGCTGTGGAGTCTCAGCTACCTGCTCATTAAACTTATTAACCTGTGCTGAAACAGCATCACGCTGAATCTGTAAGTTTTGACGTGCAGCTGAAATTGCACGGCGGATGTTACCATTTAATTCGCGAATCTGAGCTGTAAGTGGTTCTACTACTGGTGAAGACTCTGATGCGCTACGAAGTAAACGATTACGTTCAAGTACTAATTCGTTATATTTATTAATCAAAGATGTAGAACTTTGGTCATCCAAACCTACATTAGAAGGAATTACCTGAGAAAGATTACGAGATGAACTTTCAACCTCTCTTGCAATAGTATTAAACAACTCTATCTGTGTTTCTACCTCTGCAAGTTTTAGCTCAGAGCTGTTCTGGTTTGCAACAGAGTTACCAGCATTCATCTTCAACTCAACAATACCATTCTGCTGCTTATAGCTCTGCAGCTCTCCTTCTGTCTTGCCAAGTTCAGTATTAATCTTACCCAAACGATCGTTAATGAACTTATCTGTACGAAGTGCGATAGTATTCTTATCCTCATTAGCCTGACGGTTGTATACAATTGCTAACTGCTTGAGGTAGTCAAGCGAACGCTGTGGAACTTCGTCTGTAAGCTGTAGCTGTGCAATAGAGGTTGACTTTGCTGTTTGTGTAACCTGAAGTTCGTTTGCATAC
The DNA here is from genome assembly GCA_963550695.1 of uncultured Prevotella sp. Lineage (GTDB taxonomy): Bacteria > Bacteroidota > Bacteroidia > Bacteroidales > Bacteroidaceae > Prevotella. The sequence goes on from CAUVDL010000074.1 coordinate 4,793, forward strand.
TTGTTCGCTGCCATTCTTGGTGAAAGAATGCTTACATTAAGAACTTGTGCACTTCTCATAGCATGTCCGTTGTTAGAACTGATTGTAATAATACCAGCACGGGTAGCTATTGTAGCAGGAAGGCTTGTGAACTTTCTGTTGATAGAGTATGGTCCTTCGTTTGAGTTATCGTTAGTTGGTACATAGTAGGTTCCACTAACAATATAAGTCAAACTATCCTTTGTTATGCTCAAGTTAATAGGAGCATTCAATCTTTCAAGGTGAGCCTGATCAACATCAACGTTAAGAGGTTGGTCGCGATAAAGAATAACATCTTTTACTCTTCCCTTTGTAGAGTAGTTTACATATAACTTCAAGTCTCTAATAGCATCTTCTGCAATCGAATGAGATGTAAGAATCTCCATCTCATTATCAATACCTGTTGAGTTTGAGATGATGCCGAGGTTTGACATGCTCTGCAAAGATTGTCCACGTCTATTACTACTACTCTCATCCTTAATCAGTAACTTTGCAGTAGACTGATACATTGGTGTAGCATATCTAAGATAGATAGCTCCTAAACTACCGAAAATAATCAATGACAATACGAACCAGTACCAGTTAAGTACAATAGTTCGATAAAGGGTGGCAAAATCAAAGGAGAAGCTACCTTCATTAACTTCCAGTTCTTTCCCTTGTTCTAATTTAGTTGTTTCTTCCATATTTACTACTTTTCTTTTTATTCAGTAAAGGATTTATTTCAGATTAGTTTGTTCTTCAGCAAGCTGAAGAAGGTACTTACCATAGTTATTCTTAATCATTGGTTGTGCTTCTTCTCGAAGTTTCTCTGTAGTTATCCAGCCTTTTTTGTATGCTATTTCTTCTAAGCATGCAACCTTTAGTCCTTGCCGTTTTTCTATACATTCTATAAATGTACTTGCTTCTGCCAAACTATCATGTGTGCCAGTATCCAACCAAGCAAAACCACGTTGGAGCGTTTGTACCATTAAATTGTCTTCTTTAAGATAGCATTGATTAACCGTTGTAATCTCTAATTCTCCTCGTGATGAGGGCTTAATATTCTTCGCAATTTCAACAACACTATTAGGATAGAAGTAAAGTCCTACAACTGCATAGTTACTCTTTGGATGTTCGGGCTTTTCTTCTATGCTAAGACATTTTCCTGTCTCGTCAAATTCAGCAACACCATATCTTTCTGGATCATTTACATAATAACCAAACACGATTGCCTTATTCTCTTTTTCTGCCATTCGTACGCTATTATGTAATAATGAACTGAAGCCTGCTCCATAGAAAATATTATCTCCTAAAACTAAACAGACAGAGTCATTGCCGATAAACTTCTCACCTATAATGAATGCCTGTGCAAGACCATCTGGCGAAGGTTGTTCTGCATATTCAAAACGTACTCCAAAACTACTCCCGTCTCCTAATAGGCGTTTAAATCCTGGTAAGTCAAAAGGAGTAGAGATAATTAAAATTTCTTTGATTCCAGCCAGCATTAATACTGATACTGGATAGTAAATCATAGGCTTATCGTAAATTGGTATAAGCTGCTTGCTTATGCCTTTTGTGATAGGGTAGAGGCGTGTGCCTGAACCGCCAGCGAGAACTATTCCTTTCATAATAGTGTGGTTTGAATATATGTTTTCAAATTAGTAGTTATTGCGTATTTTATATGCTTAAGCGTCAAATTCTTACAGATGTTTTCCAACCTATGTGCTATAAATGCAAGCATAGATGGAGAAAGGGGTTTACTCAAGATTACAAAATTATTGAGAATACCCAATCCTTTCGTTAAGTATTTGTCGTTACACGCTTTCATTTGCAATATTGCTATCTTGATTGCAAAGGTAATAAATTTAATTTAATTAAAAGCTGTGAAAATGAGAAATCATTTACTTAATAGGTGAATTTCATGTTTTTTTATTAACTTTGCAATCTCGAAAAAATAAAAACTTCATCTTAATAACTTTAAAACTTTAAACAAAAAATATGGGATTTTTATCAAAACTCTTTGGAAAGAAAGATACTACACAGTCAAAGACTGGTGGTATGGAGGACTTTATGACACTTGTTCGAGTTTATTTTCAGGCAGTACTTGCAACTCGTTTGGGTATCAATAATTTAGCAATGCTTCCTGATTTACGTACCTACAAGCAGACTTTTCGTGTTCCAACATTGAATAATAAGTTGGGACCTGGAGAAAAAGCAAGTGTTCGTAAGACTATGAAAAATATTTATAATGTTGATGACAACTTCTTTGATGAGATAGATGCGAGCATCAAAAGGAATTGTAAGAAGATGCAAGATGTTCAACCCTATCTTTATCAGTTTCAAGGTTTTACACAAGACTTAATGATGCTTGTGGGTAATTTAATGAAGTTTAAGTTACGTGTTCCAGGCTTTTTTAAGAAAGCTATCTATACAATGACAGAAAAAACTGTGAATGATATTTACGATAAAAATAGTTTTTCAGACCCTGGCGTTATTAAGGCTGTTATGTCTGTTCGCCAGTACAATCAGCGTCTCGCTTTCAGCCGCAGATGGACAACAGACTTTGTTTATCAAGTAGTGTCACTTGCAAAGAAGGAGCCAAAACCTGCTGAAGAGGTAGAGTCAAAATAATTAGGTATATATTTGCTTAAATAGAAACTTTAATGTAATTTTGTAGCCAAAACGAATAGATTAGCTATGAATGCAAATGAGAAAAACCTGAATACGTTTGCGACGCGTGTTCGCCAGATGATTCTTCAGTACGAAGCTCTGAAGAAAGAAAATGACGAATTATACGCACTTGTTGATCAACGTGAAAAGGATATAAAGCAACTGCAGAGTGAGTTGTCTCAAGCAGAAGCTGATTATAATTCGTTGAAGATGGCTAAAATGCTTGAAGTTACGGATAGTGATATGGAAACTGCACAAAAGCGTGTAACCAAACTTATCCGAGATGTAAATAAGTGTATCACACTTCTAAGTGAGAAATAAACAGAATATAAAATGGCAGACGATAAGTTACATATAAGATTGCATGTTTATGATGCAGAACTCTCTGTAAATGTACCACGAGAGGATGAGGAGTTTTATCGTTCGGCGGCCAAGCTTATTACCGACACAATTAATACTTATTCAACTCTTTTTAAGGGTAAGAAGGGGGATAAGGACATAATATATATGGCAATGTTGGATATTGCATTGCGATATAAGAAAGAAGGTGTACGTAATGATACAGCTCCATTCAATGATATTCTTAGCAAACTCACTTCAGAAATAGAAGATGTACTGAAGTAATAGTGAGAATATTTAATTTAAATAAAAAAAAGAATCAATGAGCCCAATAGTAACAGTTATAATAGCTGTGGTATGTCTTTCTGCAGGATGTGCTGGCGGATTTGCTATTTTCCGTTATATTTTAACTGGAAAATACAAAGATACGATGGATAAAGCAGAGAAAGCTGCAGAGGTAATTAAAGAAAAGAAACTTCTTGAAGTTAAAGAGAAGTTCCTCAACAAGAAAAGCGAACTTGAAAAAGAAGTCCAACAGCGTACGTTGAAAATACAGCAGGGTGAAAATCGCTTGAAGCAGCGTGAGGTTGCGTTGAATCAACGTCAAGAAGACATTAATCGACGTAAACAAGATGTCGAGCAGCAGCAACAGCGTGTTGATAATGAGAAGAAACTGCTACAGATTAAGCAGCAGGATCTTGAGAAGATGCAGGAGCAGGAGCGAATGAAACTTGAAGAACTCTCAGGACTTAGTTCAGAAGAAGCAAAAAAGCGTTTAATTGAGAGTTTGAAGGATCAAGCAAAACTTGACGCTGCATCATATATTAATGAGATTGTTGATGAAGCAAAGCTTAATGCTAATCAGCAGGCAAAGAGAATTGTTATTCAGACAATTCAGCGTGTTGCAACTGAAACAGCTATCGAGAATTCAGTAAGTGTTTTCCATATTGATAGTGATGAGGTGAAGGGGCGGATTATTGGTCGTGAAGGTCGTAATATTCGTGCTTTGGAGGCTGCAACAGGTGTTGAGATTGTTGTTGATGATACTCCGGAAGCAATTGTTATATCAGCTTTTGATCCAGTTCGTCGTGAGATTTGTCGTTTGGCACTTCATCAGCTTGTTGCTGACGGACGAATTCACCCAGCACGTATCGAAGAAGTTGTTGCTAAAGTTAAGAAACAACTTGATAATGAGATTATTGAGACTGGTAAGCGTACAGCTATTGACCTCGGTATTCATGGTCTCCATCCAGAGTTGATTCGTATTGTAGGTAAGATGAAATATCGTTCTTCATACGGTCAGAACCTTTTGCAGCATGCTCGTGAAACAGCAAATCTTTGTGCTGTTATGGCAAGTGAGTTAGGCCTGAACCCAAAGAAGGCAAAGCGTGCTGGTTTGTTGCATGATATCGGTAAGGTGCCAGATGAAGAGACAGACTTACCACACGCTCTTTATGGCGGTAAGATTGCTGAAAAGTATAAGGAGAAACCTGATATTTGCAATGCTATTGCAGCTCACCACGATGAGGTTGAGATGACTACACTTCTTGCGCCAATTGTACAGGTGTGTGATGCTATCTCTGGTGCTCGTCCTGGTGCTCGTCGTGAGATCGTAGAAGCTTATATTAAGCGTCTGAATGATCTTGAAGCAATTGCAATGAGCTATCCAGGTGTAACTAAGACTTATGCTATTCAGGCTGGTCGCGAACTTCGTGTAATCGTTGGTGCTGACAAGATGGATGACACCGAAAGTGAGAAGCTCAGTTCTGAAATTGCAGAGAAGATTCAGAATGAGATGACTTACCCTGGTCAGGTTAAGATTACAGTAATTCGTGAGATTCGCTCTGTTGCTTATGCAAAGTAAAGTTTGAATTTATTTGAATTATTATAGAAAGCACTCCTATATGGGGGTGCTTTTTTATTTTGCAAGTTCATTAGTAATTCTGATATATGTCAGTAATATATATGAATAGAGAAAGCCCTCGCAATTCATGAAGTTCTTTCCACGAATTGTCGAGGGCTTTAATGTTATTCTATCTATTTTGTTAACAGCCAGAACCATCAAGACGGCAAGAAGCTGCAGGGGCATCGTTAAGGTTGATACCAGCTTCTTCAGGTGACAGTGTTACTGTACCATCCTCAAGGACAAAACAAGGAATTCCAGCATAGCCGTGCTTCTTTGCGTCGTCAAATGCAGTGTTGTTATCACGAAGACGAAGGAATTCCTTCAAATACTTAATATGTGAACCAATATCGATTACTTCATAGCGATTATCACCTTCTACGTGCTTGTCAACTGCAATACAGTCTGGACAAGTATTCATTCCATAAATTTTAATCATAATCAAATGTTTTAAATTTAAACTCTAAAAGTTTATTATAATATTGCCTTACAAAGTCTCGATGCTTAGTGATTACAAATCTTAGTTGTATCAACAGTGAATCCTCCCTTTGCAGGCATAAACTTACCACGTTCTGTCAAAAAATCTACCAATTCTTCAGCGTTCATTCCATCTACAGAACAAGTGTGGAATAGCTCTTCTTTACCGAACCGTTCGATAATGGCTTTTACCAAATCTTCTTTTGTTTCATAACTATTACCCTCCATCATGTGGAGAACATCATGTCCATGTGCCATTTTTATCTTCTTTTTTGTTAATAATTTAGTGCATTAAATCTGTCTTTGCACACTCTTTTGCTTGCAAAAGTTGTGCCATGTGTTAAATTAACCAATTTTAATCCTTCAAAAGTGATAATATGACATAATTTAATTACTTTTGTGTTTACTGACAGATATTTTTGGTAAAATGTCAGTCACAATTGATGTAATAACTACTTAAGTGACTCTTTCATATTCACTTAGAGAGAAGTATAGTGTTTATAAAAATATTTGATAGTAATTATATTATGGTGAAGAAACTTTTGTTTGCTTTTGCAGCTACAATGTTGTTGTTGTCTTCATGTGGCACTTCTAAAATGGGGGTAGAAAACTCTAATATTGTAAGTTATACAGAAGCTCGTAATTATTTTCATGTTGGTAATGAAACCAAACCGATAATAAAGAAAATTACTTCACAGGAGACTCTTGCAAAGGAATTCGGTGAAGCTGCTTTTATGGGTAAGGATGGTGAACCAACTAAGATTGATTTTAAAAAGAACTTTGCAATTGCTTATATTCTCCCACAAACAAACCGTAAAACAGTTTTGACTCCTCTTTCTTTGACTTTAAAGAAGAAGCATCTTGAATTGCAATATAAGTTAGAACAAGGAAAGTCACAAACCTACTTTACACAACCTTTTTTTATTATTGTCGTTGATAAAAAGTACGTTGATTATAATATTGTAGAAATTAAAGGTTGGGATTAGTATTAGTATCTAATGGAAGAAGCATGTCTTGACAAAAATCTTTTTTAGTTACTTCTAAATCTTGTAATAATCAAATAAGGACAACTTTTTAAGTTGTCCTTATTTTTATATCTAATAATCGGTTGAGCGGAATACGGGAATCGAACCCGCCTCCCAGGCTTGGGAAGCCCGTGCACTA
>CAUVDL010000075.1:0-11158 GCA_963550695.1 uncultured Prevotella sp.
AATTGGTCTTTTTGTTTTCGTAAAAACAAGTGAAAAGTTAACGCGTTAATCCAACACATCCTGACTACTTCTTGTAGCCATATTTACTCATTCTGTTTTCTCTTTCCTTTCCTATAATAATAGAAAACAGAACTATCGTTACATCTTTATGGAAACTTATTAAAAAAAGTGTTTCCTAAAATACCCTTCAGAAGCATTGCTTTGCGATATAGAAATGTATTCTTTACGTTACCTATTGGTTGTGTTCGCAAAGGTACGTCGTTTTTGTGTAGTATGCAAGTAATTCTATATTTAATTTTCAGCAAGTACTGAATAGTTTTCTTTGAAATCATTTTTCTTGTAGAATATGTGTTAAGCTCAATTGCTTGATGAAGCAATAACGTGAAGTTGGCTTGTTTACTACTTTCTCATTCTATTGGGATGAACCTGTTTTTTAGAGCCGTATCGTAAGTCTGATAAATTGGAAGTCACAGTGAGAAATAGAATGAATGGAGGGTAAAAAATAATTACATAAATTATAGTGTTTGACCTAAAACAAAGGCAAAAAATAGGAATAAAAAGTGAGTTTATAACAAACAGATAATCAGTTGATTATAAAGATGGTTCCCAAAAGGTGCTTAATTGGACTTCAAAAGGGCGTTAGTAAGGGTCTTAAAGGGCATCTTTTGCAAGTCAATTGGGCGTCTTTTAGAAGCCAAAAGAGTATATTTTGGTTTTGAGGTGTGCGAAAATAGTTTACAAAAGAGAGTAAATGGGAGACGGTTCTCTCGTTTTTAATGGAATTGTATGTCGTTCTTATGTCTCTGATTTTCTTGTTGTCTTCTTGTTTGGACTAATGGTTTGGCATAGTCGTTATGCTTTTATCTTTTATTGTAACGACAAGTAAGTCTGCTCGATACTAAAATAAATCTGTTTATGCACTAATAGACGTTATTCAGAAATGCAGTCGCTCCCCATGTTAAAATCACCTTTCTCTTCGTTTAACACATCATAAAATAGTATATTTGCAGATTAAATCAGTCAAGAACAAAACCTAATTTATAATAATGACAAATATAAAGCAAAGAGACGAACTACAAGCTACGATATGGAAGATAGCCAACGAGGTGCGTGGTGCCGTGGATGGTTGGGATTTTAAGCAGTTTGTTTTAGGAACACTTTTCTATCGTTTTATCAGCGAGAATTTTACTAACTTTATAGAAGCGGGAGACGAGAGTGTTGACTATGCTAACCTTTCCGACGATGTTATTACGCCAGAGATAAAAGACGATGCTACCAGAACGAAAGGCTATTTTATCTATCCCAGTCAACTCTTTGTAAATGTTGCTAAGAATGCTAACACAAATCCTAATCTGAATACGGACTTAGCAGCTATCTTTAGTGCAATCGAAAGTTCGGCTAACGGCTATGCATCAGAGCATGACATCAAAGGACTCTTTGCTGACTTCGACACAACGAGCAACCGATTGGGAAATACGGTTGAGGAGAAGAACAGGCGTTTGACTGCCGTCATCAAGGGCGTAGAGAGCTTGGACTTCGGTAAGTTTGAGGACAATGAGATTGACCTTTTTGGCGATGCATATGAGTTCCTGATTTCTAATTATGCAGCCAATGCGGGTAAGTCTGGTGGCGAATTCTTTACGCCTCAGAATGTGTCTAACCTCATAGCACGCCTTGCGATGTTGGGGCAAAGCTCTGTCAACAAAATCTACGACCCTGCTTGTGGTTCGGGTTCGTTACTCTTACAAGCGAAGAAGCAGTTTGACGACCACGTCATTGAGGATGGATTCTTTGGGCAGGAAATCAATCATACGACCTATAACTTGGCACGTATGAATATGTTTCTGCACAACATCAATTATGATAAGTTTGATATTAGTTTAGGCGATACGCTTATCAATCCTCAATATGGCGACCAAAAGCCTTTTGATGCCATTGTGTCTAACCCTCCTTATTCTGTCAACTGGGTGGGTAGTGACGATCCAACGTTGATTAATGACGACCGTTTTGCTCCTGCAGGTGTGTTGGCTCCTAAGTCGAAAGCCGACTTTGCTTTTGTGCTTCACGTCCTTAGCTATCTCTCTGCTCGTGGTCGTGCTGCCATTGTTTGCTTCCCCGGTATCTTCTATCGTGGTGGTGCGGAACAGAAGATAAGGACGTATTTGGTTGATAACAACTTTGTTGAGACGGTTATCTCACTACCTTCCAACCTGTTTTATGGTACGAGCATAGCTGTGAATATCCTTGTTTTGTCAAAGCATAAGAACGATGCTACCACTCAGTTTATTGATGCCAGTGGTGAAGACTTCTTCAAGAAAGAAACGAATAACAATGTTCTGTTGCCTGAGCATATCGAACGTATTGTTGAAATCTTTGGAAACAAAGAGGAGGTGCAGTATGTTGCTACGTCCGTAGATAATGCAAAGATTGTCGAGAACGATTATAACCTTTCTGTGAGCTCATACGTTGAGGCGGAAGACAAACGAGAGGTAATTGATATCAATAAGCTCAATGCCGATGTTGCCGAAACAGTTAAGCGGATTGATAGTTTGCGGGCGGATATTGATGAGATAATAAAGGAGTTGGAAGGATGAGACAGAAACTATCATGTTACAGATGATACATTAAGAAGAAGACTTAAACATGGATAAAGAAAAAGAACCAAGCTGTTTTCCTTTTATAAATGTACAGCAAAGCATTGTCTCTATTCGCCAACAGCAAATCATAGTAGATGCTGATGTTGCTCATTTGTATGGAGTTGAGACTAAGCGAATCAATGAAGCGGTGCGTAATAACCCAGATAAGTTTCCTTCGGATTATATGTTTGTGCTTACAAAAGAAGAAGTAGATATTTTGCGGTCGAAAAATTCGTCCACAAATCTTTCTCTCAAAAGTAGAACGCTGCCCAAAGCGTTTACTGAGAAAGGTCTTTATATGCTTGCAACGATACTAAAGAGCAAGCATCCTACGACATCAACAAACGAAGATAAGGAGTAAGAAATATGAAATATATAGATGAATTGCTGCAAGGGCATGAAGTGGAATGGAAGAAGTTAGGGGAAGTTGCGGAATTGAAGAGAGGACGTGTCTTATCTAAAACTTTTCTTCAAGATAACAAGGGTAATTATCCTGTATATAGTTCGCAGACTGCTTTAAATGGGGAAATAGGAAGAATCTCAACCTATGATTTTAATCAGGAGGCACTCACTTGGACAACTGATGGGGCAAATGCTGGTACCGTTTTTTATCGAAAGGGAAAGTTTTCAATAACAAACGTTTGTGGTTTAATAACTATAGACGATACAAATGAATTAAATTATAAATTTCTTTTTTATTGGCTAAGTGTTGAAGCTCAAAAGTATGTTTATGCAGGAATGGGAAATCCTAAGTTGATGAGCAATCAGGTAGCAAAAATCCTTATCCCTCTCCCTCCTCTTTCCGTTCAAGAGGAAATAGTTCGTATCCTCGATAAATTTACTACGCTGGAAGCGGAGCTGGAAGCGGAGCTGGACTGCCGCAAGCGGCAGTATGAGTATTATCGTAACCAGTTGTTATTCTTTGATATGTTAAATAGGGGAGGGCAAAGGTTAAATAATGTAATGTTAATTCCATTGGGAAATATAGGAGAGGTTTGTATGTGTAAGCGTATTCTTAAACAGCAGACATCAGAAAAAGGAGATGTGCCTTTTTATAAGATTGGCACATTTGGTAAAGTTCCTAATAGTTTTATTTCAAAAGAACTTTTTAATAAGTATAAAGAGAAATATAATTACCCAGTTACAGGGGAGGTCCTTATTTCTGCAAGTGGAACTATAGGGCGTGCTGTTATCTATGATGGTAAAGAAGCCTATTTCCAAGATAGTAATATTGTTTGGATTAAGAATGATGAAAGTCAAGTTTTAAATAAGTATTTATATTATTATTATCAGATAGCAAAATGGAATGTTGCAGAAGGAGGAACTATTCAGCGGCTATATAATGATAATTTAAGGAAAACGCTTATTCCTATTCCTTATCCAAGTGATAGGCAAAAATCTCTCGCCGAACAACAGCGCATTGTTTCAATCCTCGATAAGTTCGACACGCTTACGACCTCTATCTCAGAAGGACTACCAAAGGAAATAGAGCTTCGGAGAAAGCAGTATGAATATTATCGGGAACAGCTACTCTCGTTTAGACATTAAGAGCGTGGACTAAACAAAGAAAAGAAATATAATGCCTATGGAGAATCACAAACCGCAGGTGCTGCGTAGCGGCACAGACTGGAAGACGTTGCACTTCTATCAAAAAGCCGATGCGCTCTACCAAATGACCTTCGTCTTTTGCAAACGCTTCCTGCCAACCTATGGCGACCGCACTGTTGACCAAATGATTCAGGCGGCACGCTCGGGAAAACAAAACATTGTGGAGGGAAAGGAAGACGGCATGACCTCTACGGAAATGGAACTGAAGTTGCTCAACGTAGCACGTAGTAGCTTGCAAGAGCTTCGACAAGACTATGAGGACTATCTCCATACCCGTGGGCTGAGGCTTTGGGAGAGCAGTCATCCGCGTTACAACGCCCTCTTGACGTTCTGCCGAGTGCATAACAGCTATGCTGACTATGCCCCCTTTGTGGACAGATGGACAGTTGAGGAGTTTTGCAATACTGCGCTTTCACTGTGCCATATCACGGATAGGATGATGTGCCGTTACCTTGACTTCCTACAAAAACGCTTCGTAACAGAAGGAGGTATTAAGGAGCGTATGTATGCTGCCCGCACTGGCTATCGAAAGGAGCAAGACCGTATGATGGAAGCCCTCAAGGCTGAGAACGCAGCACTGAAAGCGGAGATGGCAAGGCTGAAAAGACTGCTGGAAGATAAAAGCAAGGATGGGTAGGAGGCTTCTTAGCTGTTCTAATGGTCCTAGGTATCCTAGCTGTCCTAGTAATCCTAGTTGTCCTAGTAATCCTAGACTCCCCCTAGCTATCCTATCCTCCCTCTAAAATAAAAACCAATCAAAACAATGACCCAATACAACACTATCGCTGAACTGCAGAACTTTATAGTTCTTGACAGTTACACAAAGAACTTTCTGATTAACGAGCCGCCTGCTGGCTATCAAAGTGAGGCTGCTCTCGAACACGAGTTGATTAAGGATTTGCAGGGACAGGGATATGAATATCTCCCTAACCTTGTTACCCCCGAAGCATTGTTGGCAAACGTTAGGAAGCAACTACAAACGCTTAATAACGTTGTCTTTACTGATGCTGAATGGAAGCGTTTCCTTGAGGAATATTTAGATAAGTCCAGCGATAACATCGTTGACAAAACACGAAAGGTACAGGATGATTATATCTATGACTTTGTGTTTGATGATGGTCATATCCAAAATATCTATTTGGTAGACAAGCAGAATGTTGCTCGCAATAAAGTGCAAGTAATTAATCAGTTTGAACAGACAGGAACACAAGCTAATCGATATGATGTAACCATCTTGGTCAATGGCTTGCCAATGGTACACGTAGAACTGAAGAAACGTGGTGTGGCTATCCGTGAAGCATTTAATCAAGTACATCGCTACAGTAAGGAAAGTTTTAATAGTGAGAGTTCGCTCTATAAGTACTTACAAATCTTTGTTATTTCTAACGGAACAGATACACGCTACTTTGCCAATACTACGAAGCGAAACAAAAATAGTTTTGACTTTACAATGAATTGGGCGAAGTCTGATAACACATTGATAAAGGACTTAAAAGACTTTACAGCAACCTTTTTCCAAAAGAATACACTGCTGCAGGTGTTGCTGACCTATTCTGTCTTTGATACCAGTGACACCTTACTGATTATGCGACCCTATCAGATTGCAGCAACAGAACGACTGATATGGAAAGTAAAAAGCTCTTATCAGGCAAAGCAATGGAGTAAACCAGAAGGAGGAGGATATATCTGGCATACGACAGGTTCGGGTAAGACATTGACCAGTTTTAAGGCTGCTCGACTCGCCACACAGTTAGACTTCATTGATAAAGTGTTCTTTGTGGTTGACCGCAAGGACTTGGATTATCAAACGATGAAAGAATATCAGCGTTTCTCTCCTGATAGTGTGAACGGTTCGGACAGTACTGCGGGATTAAAGCGAAATATTGACAAGGACGATAATAAGATTATCGTAACGACAATTCAGAAACTGAATAACTTGATGAAGAGCGAGGCTGCCTTGTCAGTCTACGAACAGCAGGTTGTCTTTATCTTTGATGAATGTCACCGTTCGCAGTTTGGTGAAGCACAAAAGAATCTTCATAAAAAGTTTAAGCGGTATTATCAGTTTGGCTTTACGGGTACGCCTATCTTCCCAGAAAACGCTTTGGGAGCAGAAACAACTGCCAGCGTGTTTGGGCGTGAACTTCATTCGTATGTTATTACGGATGCTATTCGTGACGAAAAAGTATTGAAGTTTAAGGTGGATTATAATGATGTTCGTCCACAATTCAAATCCTTAGAGACTGAAACTGACGAAATTAAACTGATGGCAGCTGAGAACAAACGACTCTTGCTCCATCCTGATCGCATTAAAGAAGTCTCTCAATATATATTGAATAACTTCAAATTAAAGACGCATAGAAATCAAGGAGGACAGAAAGGTTTTAATGCAATGTTTGCCGTGAATAGTGTGGAGGCAGCTAAACTCTATTATGAGGAACTCAATAACTTGCAAAAGGATGATGAGAAAAAGCTGAAGATAGCCACGATATTCTCGTATGCGGCTAATGAAGAGCAGAATGCGGTTGGTGATATTCAAGACGAAAGCTTTGAACCATCAGCAATGGATAGTAGTGCAAAAGAGTTTCTGGCAAAAGCAATCAACGATTACAATGCAATGTTCAGAACAAGCTTTGGCGTAGATAGTAAGGAGTTCCAAAACTACTATCGTGACTTGGCAAAGCGAGTGAAGAATCAAGATATTGACCTCGTTATTGTGGTAGGAATGTTCCTCACAGGTTTTGATGCACCAATGCTTAACACCCTGTTTGTAGATAAGAACCTCCGCTATCACGGTCTGATGCAGGCTTTCTCACGTACCAATCGTATCTATGATGCTACTAAGACATTCGGTAATATCATTACATTCCGTGACTTGGAACAAGCAACAGTAGATGCAATCACACTGTTTGGTGATAAGAATACAAAGAATGTAGTGCTTGAGAAGAGTTATGAGGAATATCTTAAAGGCTTCACAGATATTGCAACGGGTGATGCACGCAAAGGCTATATAGACATCGTAAAGGAACTGAAAGAACAGTTCCCACAGCCTGATGAGATTGTGACAGAGGCAGATAAGAAAGCTTTTGTTAAGATTTTCGGTGAGTACTTGAAGGTTGAAAATATCTTGCAAAACTATGATGAGTTTACGAATCTCAAAGAGTTGCAGAAGATTGATAAGAATAATCCAGATGCGCTTGCTGCTTTTAGAGACTCACACTTCTTGACAGATGAGGACGTAACAGAAATGTTGAAGACTGATGTCTTGCAAGACCGCGCAGTACAAGACTATCGTTCAACTTATAACGATATCCGTGATTGGTTTAGAAGAGAAAAAGAAGGGAAAGCTCCTGAGGAGTCAAAGATAGACTGGGACGATGTTGTATTTGAGTTAGATCTGCTTAAATCACAGGAAATCGACCTTGATTATATTCTTGAACTCGTGTTTGAACATAATAAGAAAACAAAGGATAAAGAGTCGCTGGTTGATGAGGTGCGTCGAATTATTAGGTCGAGCATTGGTAATAGAGCCAAAGAGGGGCTTATTGTAGACTTTATTCATGAAACAGATTTAGAGCCTATTCAAGATAAGTCTGGTATAATTTCTGCTTTCTTTGTGTATGCGCAAAAGAAACAAAAGGAGGAGGCTGCAGATTTAATCGTTGAAGAGAAACTAAACGAAGAAGCTGCGAAACGTTATATACAAACGTCGTTGAAACATGAATATGCCAGTGATAATGGTACCGACTTGAATGCTATCCTTCCTAAGATGAGTCCGCTCAATCCGCAGTATCTTACGAAGAAACAAAGTGTCTTCCAAAAGATATCGGCCTTCATAGAGAAGTTTAAGGGTATTGGTGGTAAACTATAATCACTCATTTTTTTGTATATTTGCACAGTAATTTAAGCACAATAGCAATGGAAATGATGTCGGCGGTGCGTCCGTTAGAAACTTTTGTGCCACCTCGTGCTGCTGGGCAGCATGATGTTTTATCGTTGGCTCTCCCACCAATGCCCCTGTTGCATGTGGCTTTTGTGGGCGTAGGAGCACGTGGACGAATGGCAGTGACACGCTGGTGTCATATTCCTAAGGTTGAGATAGCTGCGATCTGTGATGTGTCAAAGGAAGTGGTAGAGGAGGTTGCACGGCACGTTGAGCAGTTGGGTAAGCCGCGTCCTAAGGTTTATTGGGGTGATACGGCTTATCTTGAACTATGCCAACAGCAGGGGATTAACCTTGTCTATGTCTGCACGGATTGGATGTCACACGTGCCAATCGCTATCCATGCAATGGAGCAGGGTAGGAGTGTGGCTGTGGAAGTACCTGCGGCACTTACCTTAAAAGATATTTGGAAGCTGGTAGACACGGCTGAACAGACCCGACAGCACTGTATGATGCTTGAGAATGCAGTCTACGACCGATTTGAAATGGCGGTGTGTCAGATGGCACGTGAGGGTTTGCTTGGCGAACTTGTACACGTAGAAGGTGGTTATGCTCATCCTATTGGCGACCGTTGGACGGCTTGGCGCATGGAGTATAGTCGTCTTAACGCAGGTGATATTTACCCGACGCACAGTATTGGTCCTGTCTGTCGATTGCTGGATATTCATCGCACTGACCGCATGTACTATCTCACAGCCATGCAAACCAATGCTTTTAAGGGTGCGGAGATGTATCAAGAGGTAATGGGAAAGGCGTGTGATAGCTTTGCTAATGGCGACCAAACGTCTACGATGATACGTACCGTGAAAGGGAAAACGATGCTTATTCAACATAATGTGATGACCCCTCGCCCATATAGTCGTATGTTTCAAGCGGTGGGAACACAGGGCTATGCAGCTAAATATCCAGTCCCAGAAGTGCAATTAAGTTCCAAGGCAGCAGCCAAAGTGGGTATTGACGTGGAGGATAGCAACCAGCCATTGAACGCCTCTCAAATAGAGTTACTGCTCAATCATTATGCTCCTTCTTTCCCGCCAGAGACAATCGCCTTGGCGAAAGAACTTGATGCACGTGGCGGAATGTCTTATTTTATGGACTTACGGCTCGCTCAATGCTTGCAACAAGGTTTGCCACTGGATATGGATGTGTACGACTTAGCAGAGTGGTGTTGCATTGCTGAACTCTCCAAACGCTCTATTGAGCATGGCTCAATGCCTGTGATGATTCCCGACTTCGTAAATCGTAGGTCTTTAGTTGACGCGGAAAGTATTTAGTGGCAATGGCTATTCTCGTCGGGTAGAATGCTAAGTGTGCGTTCACCTCTTGGTGTTGAGGCTTCATACTTACCATTCTACTTTTATTGTTTGGTCTTATCAACAATCAATTTTCAGACTTTATAGGTTTGGAATGTCTGCAAGGGAGGATTTCTTCTCACTATTTATAGGTATTTATATTCATATTTTAAATATAAGTATCTCTAAATACTTGACATTACATTTTTTTTTGTCTATCTTTGTCCTCGGTAATTAGTAATGCTCAATCAGTATAACACTTTACAAGCATTTTAATTCAAATGTTTCACATAATACAAATAAACAGTTATGAAAAAAGCATGGAGAGGATTTACTGGAACCAAGTGGCTTGATGAAGTCAATATGCGTCAGTTTATTCAAGATAATTATGATAGTTATGATGGTGACGCTTCCTTCCTTGAGAAGCCAACTGAAGCAACAGACAAACTTTGGGGTATGCTCAAAGAACTGCAGAAGCAGGAACGTGCTAAGGGTGGTGTCTTAGATATGGAAACTGAGGTGGTATCCAGTATGACTGCTTATGGTCCTGGTTATATCGGCGAAGGAACTAAGGAGCTGGAGAAGGTTGTTGGTCTGCAGACAGACAAGCCTTTGAAGCGTGCCTTTATGCCTTATGGTGGTATCATGATGGCAGAGCAGGCATGTACAACATACGGTTATGAGCCATCAGAGAAACTTCATGAGATTTTCACGAAGTATTGTAAGACACACAACGAGGGTGTATTCGATGCTTATACTGATGAGATGAAACTCGTTAGACACAATCATATCCTCACAGGTCTTCCTGATACTTATGGTCGTGGTCGTATCGTGGGTGACTATCGTCGTGTTGCTCTTTATGGTGTAGACTTCCTTATCAACGAAAAAGCAAAGGACCTCCGCAACTGTGGTGATGGTACTATGACCGAAGAGGTTATCCGTTTGCGTGAAGAAATCTCTATGCAGATTAAGGCTTTGAAGGAGATGAAGGCGATGGCAGCCATCTACGGCTATGATATTTCTGAACCAGCAAACAACGCTCGTGAGGCTGTACAATGGCTTTACTTTGGTTATCTGTCAGCTATTAAGACACAGAACGGTGCTGCGATGTCAGTAGGTCGTATCTCAACTTTCCTCGATATCTATATTCAGCGTGACTTTAAGGAAGGAACACTCACAGAGGCAGAGGCACAGGAACTTATCGACCACTTGGTAATGAAGTTCCGTATGGTTAAGTTTGCACGTATCCCTTCATACAACCAGCTTTTCTCTGGCGACCCAGTATGGGCAACGCTTGAAGTAGCAGGATTGGGTATGGATGGCCGTTCAATGGTAACAAAGACCGACTTCCGTTTCCTCCATACACTTGAGAACATGGGTCCTTCACCAGAACCTAACCTCACTGTGCTCTATAGCTCACGTCTTCCAAAGCACTTTAAGGACTATGCTGCGAAGATTTCTATCTCTACAAGCTCTATTCAGTATGAGAATGATGACGTGATGCGTCCAATCTGGGGCGATGACTATTCAATCTGCTGCTGCGTATCTGCAACACAGACGGGTAAGGAGATGCAGTTCTTCGGTGCACGTGCAAACCTCGCTAAATGTCTTACCTACGCAATCAGTGGTGGCGTTGACGACAAGACACGTGAGCAGTGTGGACCTGCTTATCGTCCAAT
>CAUVDL010000076.1:0-10754 GCA_963550695.1 uncultured Prevotella sp.
GGCTCTATGTTTATTCACAATCAGGCGCCACTTACTTACACCACAACTGACGCACCAACCTTTTCTGCTGATGGTATGATGCGTAACCATACTGGTAACATTCGTTTCTATGAGAAAGATAATCGAATAGTACACATTGCTGGTATATTAAATTCTTATGCAGCTTTAGCTGTGCCTAAGGGTTTCCGTATCACAAAGTACACCATTAAGATTAAGAATAAGCTGAAAGGTAGTTATGGACAGGCGGACTATGACATTCTTAATAAAGCTTTTTATGGGAAAGATGCTTCTGGGTATACAAGACAATTGCTTACATGGGGACAGCATACTCCTTGGTATTTTGGTGAGATTACAGAAACCTATGCTAAAAAAGCAGCTAACAGAGATAAAGGATCGCAAGCCCAATGGATAGGCACTCCTATTGAAATTACACATGATGCAGATGGGACGTCAAAAACCTATGTACTCACACGAGGTGATGGAACGACCAGCCTTGGTTCTGTTTTGTATTTCAACTTTATTGGTGATCATGATAACAGTAATACTCTTACAGGTTTTGAATATGAATCTATTGAGGTAGAATATGCCCCAGACGTAGAGTTTACTGTCTCTATGACTCCTTCAAATATTTCTGAAACCAATACGAACTTAGTTGAAAATGGTTTTGAAACTCAGAGAATTGATGTTGGAGAGATTAAAAGTGCAACAAAGGGTGGTATCAAGTTCTTAGCTTATGTACCTGAGAATATTAAGCAAATGGAGGCTAAGGTAAAGCTCTTCCATGAGTCTGCTGTTGATAATGGAACTTGGAAGAAGAAAGATGGTCCTACTGAGAGAATTTCTGTTATTCAGAACGACGGAAAGGTTTGGAACGCTTTGAAAAGTGGTATTTACTACATCGAAAGCCCTACAAAGGTTGAAAACAACTATAATGACGGAACTACAAAGGTCGTTCCTATTGGTTATCGAATCACTGGTGCTACCTTTAACTTCTCATTAGGTAAGAATGAGAATTATGGAACAAAAGGTTTTAAGATTAAGGGAAATAACAACAAATATCTAACCTTTAATGGCACATATTATCCTACATGGAGTACACAAGCTACGACATGGGAGCAAGATTCTGAAGGTTATGTCTACACTAAAGATGCGTCTGGTAAATACTATTACCTTACTATGGGTAGTAGTGTACCAAATGCAACTGGTACTGTTTACGCTATTACTACACCATATAGAACAAGTGCTTATAGAAACTGGTACTTCGACAGTGAAGGAAACCTTTATAACTCAGTTTATAGAACAAGATACTACCTACAGGGTTATGGAAGTTATACCGTTCTTTCTTACTATAACCAGTCGACTTTCTACGGAAAGCGTGAGTCTGCTGGTGCAAGGTACATTCCACAGACCTACACTATAAAGGTGTATGACAAGACTGGAAAAACTGTTTATCAGGAAGTGTCAGTTACTCCATCTGCTTCAAATGGTTCTATTACCATTGATGGTCTTAACAACGATGCTGTTAAGTTTGAGATTGCAAACACAACTGGTACAGCCTTGGTAAATGTAGATGTAAAGATGGAGCCATTGAACCCTTATATCAGTACTGCCGATATCGTCTGCACAGGTAAGCAGGGTGAGGAAATGACTCGTACCTTTACAAATGCTGTCGACTTTAAGATGGGTGGTGACCTCTTTGAATATAAGGTGCCTGCAGGTTTCTCTACACCAGCACAGGGTACATTTACATTCCGAAACTTGAAGTCACTCTTTGCTGACGACACTTATCTGAACTGCAATTCACACGATGGTAAGGCTCGTTATAGCTTCGTAGGTTCTGCTTATACTCCTGTAAACGGCAAAGATTTGTATGCAAGTGATTATGATCCAAATCATAGTTACTTAGATAAAATTGATGTTAAGGTGGCAGGTAATCAACCATTCACCTTCAACAACTCTGCAGAGCTTGACCGTAACAGAAACACAAAGGCGATATTGTATCTCGAAGAGACACCATTTAGTGACGCTGCGTATAGTACACAGGGCGGTAACTTCAATGCAGAGAACTCTATCGTAGCAATGAACGAAACAAAGACGCTCTACCTCTTCACAAAGGATGAGACTCGCTATAACATTGCACCAACTTATAAGGAACAGCACGAGGCTTTCGCTTACTACACTACAACGATCAAGTTGGTTCATGGCGAGTATGACCCAAAGGTTGAGTGGGTTAAAATCTACGACAAGACCAACTACTATAAGACTGACACAGATCAGGACAATGAGGAGGCTATGTATGGTGCGAAGATTACCACAACAGCTGCTGGCTTTGACACCGAAGCAGGTAACAGCTATGGTTATCTAACACTGAGCCAGATTAAGAATGCAATGACTGCTGCACTTGGTGGAACTAACGCACCTACATCACTTGACCAAGTTCTCTACGTAGACAACTCTCAGTTGTTCAGTGTAATTGGTAGTACAAACGATGCTTCAACAGGTATCATGAGCATGAATACATTCCGTGATGCATTGGCAAAAAATGCTATCGTTTACCTCCCTTATCGTTCTGCTGCACAGGCTACAGCTAACAACGTTGCTGTTGCAAAGGAAGGAAGCACATCAGACTTTACATCACCAGTAGAGTTCAAGCTCATTGATAAGAATCCATTCTTTGCACCATACGATATCAAGTTGGCTGACGACAAGTTTGCTACCTACGAGCGTAAGATGACTTACAATGGTTATGGTGCTGACACTTATGCTTCTATCGTACTTCCATTCAAACTCACTGTTGACACTAATGGTGACCATAAGGATGACAATGGTGGTTTCTTTGAGTTTACAGTTGGTAAGATGAAGGAGAATGGTTTGAACTATACCAGTACTCCACAGAATCAGGGAACAGACTATCAGGCAACTGCTCAGTTCGAGAAGCTCAACGCTGCAACTGAAGCAAATAAGTCTTACATGGTACGACTCCCACGTGCAAATGCTTCAAACAACATCCTCTTCACTGTACGTGAGAAGGCTGCTCTCATTGAAAAGACAGCATCAAATGATAAATTCATTGAGGATGGAATGATTAACAATGTACTTAATGGCGCAACAGCTAACTTCAAGAGTTACCATACCTATTCAGGTTTACGTATGAACAAAGCTGATAAGCCAAATGTATTTTACTTCTCTTACAATAAGTTCGTTGCATTGCGCAACCTTCGTAAGGAAGTTCTCTACCTCTGGCCATTCCGTGCAGCTTATGAGTTCAGTGGCTCTGCTGGTGCTAAGATGTTCAGCATGTTCAATATCAGTTTCAATGAGAACAACGCTGAAACAACTGGCATTACAGACATCGCTAACGAACCTACATTAGCTATCACAACGGCTTATAACACCATTATAGCAACAGCTAATAAGGACACTGAGCTGAAGATATACAATGCTGCAGGACAGAACATTACAAGAACCGTTGTAAAGTCTGGCGAAACTCGTACATACTCTGTTCCAACTGGCTTGTATATTATTAATGGAAAGAAGATAACTGTAAAGTAAAAAGAAAAGAAATGAAAAAAACTTATATTCAGCCACTTGCTACAAAGTTTCAGTTAGAGATTGAGTCTCTATTGGTTGACGTCTCTGATCAGGGTGATCACGCAGAGAGCAAACCACAGATACTCTTTGAAGAAGAGTCTACAGAAGATTATCCTAACTGGGCAGATAATGATTAAGCAATAAGCTTTATTCCTTCAAATTAACCTTAGAGGCTGTATCAAGAGTATAACAACTCACGATACAGCTTCTTTTTTTATTCAACTGTCTTTGTTAGGTTATAACTAAAATATAAGTAATATGCATAAATTTACACATTTCGATATTAATAACATTTTGAGTTTACTCTAAATAAACAAGATGAATTATATCCTTTTTAACATGAAATGTAATAACTCGTCTACTTGTTTAGCTCATCCTTTGTTGATATTTTAAGATACAAGAAAATAAGTTAAGCACATTGCAATAAACTACATTTCTATTATACGCAAAACTCATGATACTTTTGTAGCACCTTTCTGAGAGAAAAGCAAGGTGTTTTATATCTCTATTTAAATCAGTCCCTTACCATGGATTGCGACTAAAAAGTATATTTTTTCACTCTTCACGACAACCTATTCGATGTTAAGGAGTTAAGTACTATTTTCTCGCTTAACTTATATTGTGCTTTGGTTATTCTTTTTAGCCAGATTCTCGCTTTTTGAAAGCCTCTTTAACACAGAAATTTACGTAATTTAAGAGTGTCAGATTTGTAAAACTTTATTAGTTATTTTTATCAATGAAAATATAATTACGTATACATTTTTTGTATATCTTTGCTCCATCTAAATTATTTCACACTTAAAAAAATGCGTATAATATATCTGGATTTTGCGTATAATACCTCTTATATATAAGGAGAGATTTTCGTAAGTTAACTTGCTATATCTTGTTACATCTTCAGATAGAACTTGGCTCGAAAAAGAATGTATAAATATAGAACTTGTAATACATAAAATTTAAAATTAACCCAAAAATAAGAATGAATATGAAAAGTTATTTGAAACCGTACACAGCGTGTACAAAAGTTGAAACAGAAGGTTACTTGTTAGCAGGAACTGGTGGTGGACATAATGGGTCTTTCAGGTCTAAATGTCCTCCTCAAAACCCTTCTATTAGCCAGTCTAATGATTGGGGTCCTGTAAAGTTAGGCACTCCTTCTTCTGCAGTAAAAGAAAATTATTTCATTGAGTTAGAAGATTAACATCCCTAAACTTTATTAATAACTAAAGACTTAAAAGTATGACCATTAAAAATTTTTACACCTTATTACTAAGTGCAACCACTTTACTACTTGCTTCTTGTTCTACCGACGTTGCTGATGAGCACTCTGCTGCAACAGGTTCGCCAACCCGCTCATTTACTGTTAGGGAAATGCAGGAGCCTATGACACGTACAAACGTGTCGCTGACAAAACCTATCACATGGAATGCAGGTGACCGCCTCATGGCTTACAACATCACTTCTCCACAAAAGGATTATGACTATCTCTCTGTAGCTGAGAGTGGATATTTTTCTAAGTTCATCGGTGATATTCACTGGAAGGAAGGCGACGAAGTGGCAGTGTTCTATCCTTACAGATATGATGCAAGAGATACACGCATGGGGATTGTCAATTTAGGACTGGTTGAGAACACGGTTTATGACAAAGGAGAAGTCGTAAAAGGTCATCAGAATGGAACTGTTGAGAATTTTAGATTTTTCGACTACTCTTGGAACAAAGTAAAGAATGTCAAAACATCAGGCGTTAACGCATTAGCAGATATTGCTTTTAATAAGCAGTACTCTATCATGGGGTTGAACATTCTTTTCAATGGCAAGCCTCTAAAGAAGATTAAGCGTTTGACACTTCAGAATGTCTACACCAAGGCAGAGTTTAACCTTGCTACAAGTGAAATGAATTATGCGCCTAAGAGCGACTTGACTATTACAGCTGAAGCACCGCTGGATACTTTCTATGTAGCACTCTTCCCTGATAGCCATTTTACTCCAAAGTTTGTTGTTGAGACAGAAGACGGTAAGATGTATCACTTTGAGATTAAAGAGCCTTTGAGATACGAGCGCGCAAGATTCTATACGCAGACTATCAACGTTACATGCACACCGAGTCCATGTATTGACATTAACGGTACAAAGTGGGGAAGATACAACTTGCAGTATGATCCTTGCACAAGAGTAGAGGGTTGGGTTCCTGGTTACAGACTGGCTAAGCAGGCTTGGGATTATTTCTATACCAATAATGACCCATTCAACCTCTATCCAGAATTCCTCCCAAGTGCTTTCAGTACCTCTGCTTTCGACCACTTCCGCTGGGGTAGCATTGCAGCAGCAAACAATTACAGCCACGATTATTCACGTTATTACTCATATCACACGGGTAATATCCAAGCCGTAATTCAGAATAGATGCTATGGCGACCTTGCTTACTACGCTTCTAATGGTAAGTTCATGATGCCAACAAAGGCTGACTTCGATAAGCTGATGGCAAAGACGGGTGAGTATGTAGGTTATTATCAGGAGGGCTGCAACATCATCGTTGGTGTACTCTTCGACCCAACCGTTCCTGCTTGCAAGAAGGGTAAGGTACTTGACAAGAACGGCCGTATTATGGGTAGGACAAACAGTCCAAATGGTATCTATGTAGGTAAGTATTACGAGCATAACACACGTATGAAGAAGTTCTCTAAGGAGGATATTGATAAGGGTGTGTTCTTCCCATTCGCTGGTGCTTACACTGAGTACAACGATGGTGCACCTCGTATCCAGCGTCCAGGCGGTCAGGCTTACTACTGGACTTCTAACGCGAACCCTTGTAACTATACACAGGCAACTGCTTTCTCAGCCTACTACATGAACAATGGCTGGCTCTACCCAGGTACTGTTAACGGCTGCGGAAGTGGTAACAATCCTAAGTACAATATGTATAGCATTCGCCCAGTATGCGTTAATAGCGATTCTAAAACACAATAGTCACAGCAGACCCAGCAAACTAAGAAGGGATGGTAGTCGACTTTGTTAGTTGACAAGTTTAGCTAAATCATAGCAAGTTGATGAGTTATAAAAAACTTATCAACTTGCTTTTTTATGAAACCTAACTGATTTTACAAACAAATAAAGCTTCTTCCGTTAAATGTGTAGATGCTTTTCGTATAACTTCTATGATGCTACACTTTAACCTAAGCCTCTAAGTCTGCAAATCATATGGCGACCTTGGAGATTAGGGTTAAAAACTAATGACAAAAGAGGAGCCTAATCCTAAAGAATGAAAACAAGTGCGCACTCCTGACACACGATAAGGTAAGAGATTGTAGTCCATAAGGAAACGAACATTATAATGCTGACGAACTCTGAAGGTCAGTGAAAGCCCTGTTCCAAAACCTACTCCATGATGAGAATCAATCAAATCGTCCGTTAACTTTATGTCGGGATAAAACACAGATGCAACCAAGAGTTTACTTCCGAGAAGCCAACGCTCTGATAACGGATAAGAGAAATAAGCACCTCCACCTAACGTCCACGTATCGAAGACATTATCTTCAGCCTTGACATTGTCTACGATGACTGACGTACGAGTCACGGAGAACCGCCCACCAACACCAATATAGGGATTAAAGAAGTAGGCTCCCTCAACAGCTGAGGTACATCCACGCGACACCTTAAGCTTTGAGCTTTTCCCATTGAGATACCTACCTAACGGCTCATTAATAAGAAAATCAAGACCAATGTATGACGGCTTCTGCAGCTTATCAAACTTTTCTTCTACATCAGCCTTTCTTAACCCATGCTCCTTAAATATCAAATCCGTAAAATAATAGCCAAACTCTGTAGCCACAATACCTACGCCTGCCCCTGTCAGTACGTCGCTCAGCCAATGCTTATTGTTTGCCATACGCATTAAACCTGTCGCAGCTGCCACTGTGTAAGCACCGACACCTATCCACGGACTCCGACAGCCATACTCCTTATTCAGCATGGTAGCAGTCATAAAGGCCGTCGCTGTGTGCCCAGAAGGAAAAGAGCGTAGGTCCGTGCCATCTGGACGCTCTACTTGAGCAGAATACTTTAACGAATTAACAATACCTGCCATCAATGCTACCGACATAGCATCAGAGGCAAGCATACGCCCCCAGCTACTTCTACCTCTCACGCCACCTAACTTTAAGCCAAGCATAACAGCAGCAGGGAGATACTGCGTGTAGTTATCTAACCTCCTATCAAATCTTGGTATATAGTCATTTCGTAAACCACGAAATTGCCTACTCTGCCCTTTTATGATAAGCCCATTTATAATAAGTGGTGCACAAGTATATATAATCCTATCAAAATGCGGTTTAGAAGTGTTACAAGACTTTTCCTCTCCCTCCGCAGGAACACATTTTATAGAGGGAACTAAACCTGAGTCAGCAACAAGGCTTAAACTATCAACCGTTTTTATTGAGTCAGCAAGCCGTATGCTATCTTCCAATACAGCAGATGCCTTTGCCTGACAACAAAGACATACGAATAGTATCGGCATAAAAAATAACTCCTTAAAACGATTCATCTCCTCAACGAGCATTGATAGTAAGTTTGCCTAACAAGACCTTAGCCTCTACAAAATTACTACTTTTTAACGGAAAATGAAAATATATTTTACCTTTTAGGAGTAATCGTAACAATTATCTGCCGATAAATGATTATAATTTACAAGAAATTCACACACTCTCTCCCCATTACTGCCTTTAGTCAGCGACCGCTGAGTTGGAGAGCCTTCCACTTACCATCCTTCAAGACAAGGGCTTTATTCTTCTTAACCTGACGATGGTTAGCAATGCTATCGTACTGCAACGGCACAACCTCATTGCCCTGCTTATCAATAAATCCCCACTTACCTCCAACGGTATATTCATGTTCTGGATCATCGGCAGGTCTCACTGTCTTGCATCCCATTGCCACAGCTGCCAATCCCTCATGATATGGGAAGATAGCATCATACTTCGGATTGACAACAACCTGCCCCTCCATATTCGCAACGCCCATCTTCTGTCCGCTCTCATCTAAGATTCTGAAAAGCCCATCAACAGGATAGTCATTGCCGTTATCCACGGTGTAGACATTAAACAGTTCCTCACCTTTATTATTGATAGCAATACAACCCACATTCGACTTATACACAAAGCCAATCGTACGGATTGTATCTGTATAACAGAGTGGGTAACGCTTATAAGGCACTACCATTTCACCCTTTGGGTTAACGTAACTATACTCCTCATACTTTTGAGTCGTATCGACTTGTAAGACTAAATAGGAATCTTTATCATCAGTAAATGACAAACAAGTCAGTGCGAAACAGCAAGTCAACATAGGAATAATAAACATTAATCTTTTCATATTGAATCTTCGTTGTTTAGGTTTTTAACTTTTTCTACCACAAAGATAATAAAATAACAAATAACAAGCAAATATGCTATAAATCTTTTAATTTACTATAACATATCGTTGAATGGTTGACGAGTTAACGAGTTGCTTGCAAAACATATAACTTGTTCACTTGTCAACTTGTTCACTTGTTCACTTGTCAACTTGTCAACTTGTCAACTAACTCAACCAGCTTACTACCTTTAACATAGGCTCTTTTAACTTTGTTCAATGGAATTTCAGCAACAAGTTCTTTTTCTAACAAACCGATGATATCAGTCTTTGCTGTTGTCGGACTTACTCCAAACCTTATCTCCAAATCCTTAATTGTTACAAACGCATTAGGATCATCAGCAAATAGCTTGATAATCTGTGCCTGCCGCTCGTTGAAGTTTCCCAAACGCAGGAATAGGCTTGCTGCTTTCTTCTCTTCCTGCTTCCTTGTAATGTAATCTTGTAGTTGCTGGAATGACTGCTCCAACACTTTCAAATTGTATGCAACAAAGTAGCCTATATCCATTCCGTCAACCTCAGTATAAAGAAAAGCCTTTTCGTATGCCTTCTTAGACTTTGCTATGACTCTTGATATCGACAGATATTCTGTCAACCTGTATCCCTGCCTTAACATATACCAAAAGAACATTGCCCTTGCTGTTCGCCCATTGCCATCAGCAAAAGGGTGAACAAATGAAATCATAAAGTGGATAACGATACCACGAATAATAGGATGTATGAATTGGCGAGGATTCTCGTCGTTAAAAAAGACGCAAAGATCTGTTATGAATTGCGGAATCTCCTTATAAGAAGGAGGAGTATGTACCGTTTCGTGAGTGATACCATTCTCCACAACAACATCATCGTTAGTCCTAAAACGTCCTGCATCTTCGGGATTCGGCATCGTTTTATCAGTCATAAGGCGATGTACTTGTAACAATAGCTCCTCTGTCAAAGGTTCGTCCTTATGCTCTACAATATATTGTATGGTCTGATAGTTGTTATGAATCATCTGCTGGGACTTATCCCTTGGAGCCATCTTCTTACGAAGCATCTCCTTTGCTACTTTTCTTGTTGTTGCAGCTCCCTCCATTTGGCTTGAGAAGATAGCCTCTTCCATCAACGAACTTACTAAGTACTGCTCCTTGTTGTTAGCGTCGATAGGTGAGTTATTCCCCTTACCACCACTCAAATACATATCAAATTGGTGGCATATCTTCTGCATCGAATTCGTCAGGCTTAAACTTACACCATACTTATCCCATATCGTTATAGAGCTTCTGAATCTTTCAGCTTTTACATAGGTCCATAGCTGTTGAGGAGTGCAACCTGATGGGCACTTCTTATACTTTACCGAATCCCAATATTCAAAGGTCTCATTGATTTTATCAATCATATCACCTATTTGAATACTTTCAGAGCGAAGCATTACTGAAAGTAATTCTTTCTTATCAATATGTGGAGGTCTTTCTATTTCCATACGTTAGGGTTTTAACTGCAAAACTATACAATTCTTTCCAATCTTGCAAACATTGGAAAGAATTTTATAAAAGAGGACTTCCATCCAATCCCTTCCAAGAGGGACACTCTTTTATTGCACTTCGTTTTGGAACTTGCAATATACGAGATTTCCTTTGGGTTAGTAAACAAGTTAAACCCTTTGTTTCAACAAATTATCGCACCCCATAAAAATAACTTCAAAAAAACTTGGAATTAGGCTTTTTATTTAGTTCTTCCGAAATATGGAGTGATAGACTAAAACTCTTATATAATAG
>CAUVDL010000077.1:0-10620 GCA_963550695.1 uncultured Prevotella sp.
CCGCTACATTTCAGGGCTTCTTTTTTGACTATAAGACTTTCAGTCATTTCTTTAGAGAATCCCAGCATGGCACAAAACTTTTCCATGCGCAGCATTTCCCTGAACATCGGAAACCACCTGAAAGCCTTGTCTATGATTCTGGCGAGCCGTGACAGTTCTTTTTCTTTCATGTCAAGTTCCTGCCTGTGCATTTCTCTGAGATTGTGGATTTGCGTATCATGCTGTTTCTGCATCTGCTGTACTTGGCTCTGCAATTTTTCAATATTGGTGTTCCGTTTTGAAACCTCGTCTTGCAGTTTTTCGTTGGCACGTTCCAGTTCTTTCAGTTTTCCACTCCCGAAAAGAGAAGCAACTCCACTAGTTATGGCTGTCGCTGCCGTGGTGGCTGTCTTCTTTAACTTGTCAGTGCGTATTTCTGATTTCACCTGTTTCAGTTCCTGCTCGGCAAGATTTATCTGTTCTTCTTTGTGCCGTTTGGCTGCATCCATGCGTTGCAGTTCAGCTTTCTGCTTCTCAATGATAAAGTCGTTCCGTTCCAGATGCTCCTTACCAGTGACAGCCTTTGACTGCCCGCGTTCCATCAGCAGGATGTCGGATGCAAGGGTCTGCATCTGCATCATGTCATCGTCATTGAGCTTTCGGCTCTTTCCTGTTTCGTGGTTCATCCAGTCGAAAACGATATGGGCATGATAGTTCGGCTTGAACCATCTGTCCCCGACTTTGAAGCTTTCCCTGTCTTCCGCTTCCGGCTGACCGTTCAGCCAATGCCCTTCATCCTTGTGCAGGAAGATTTGCAGCGGTGTGATTCCCCAGCGTCTTTGACACTCCTCACCGAATTTACGCACGTCTGCCAGTGTGGTGTCCGACCTGACAAGCAGCACTCCTTCACGTATGGGGGAGCATCCCGCAATCTTGACTATTTTACCGTTCTTGCCTTTGCGTTCACGCTCCTTTTCCTGCATGGCACGTCCGGTCTTTTCCTTTACCATCTGTCTGATATTGTCATAATGCATCCGCAAATCCGGACTGCCGAAGTCGGGATTTATCCACTGCTCATTATCGGTGGATAGTTCAGGAACGACATAGATTCTGGACTCTCCGATGTGGCGCATGTATTCGGCAGTCCTCCTGTTGTGAGCCTCGCTCGATGCGATGTTGCAGGGCTTGATATGTATGCTTGATTTTGTTGCCATAGATACTTGTTTTTTGGTTTGTACTTTATTGTTTGCTTTTCCGCTGTCCGTAAACGCATGGGGTTCTTAGGGGTGCAACCCATAAGCGGAGATTGCAAAGAGAGGGTCACTCTTTGCTCTGGGTTCTCAGGGGAGAAACGCCCTGAGTGGGTCATTAGGGTAAAACCCTAATCCCCTCGGGAGAGCCCACAACTACGTAAGCGGAGCGTGTAGTTATAGTGGGCTATATCAATGGCAAGCCATTGTCTGCAAACTCCAGCCTACGGCTTCCGCTCTCCTCCGTCAGGGAGGTTTTTCATCATCGTTGCCGATTGGAGATGCACCGACCAGCACAAGGTCTAAATCGTCTATCAGTTTTTGCAGGACGGGATTCTTCTCTATCATCCGCTGGAGGATTCTCTCAGCCTCGACCAAGTGGTTGGCTGTACTCATCACCTTGCCCTCCCGTATCTGAAAGATAATCCAATCGGCTATGTCGATATGGGCTTCTTTTTGTTTCGGGGTGGCATTCCTTTCGATGATGTCCGAAACCACCACCTTACAAAAGTACATGCTCTCGGCTCGCTGTTTCCACTCGGCATAAGCATCGGCATCGGGAAAGAGAAGCACGGTTCGCCCTGACAGTACACGGAGTTTCTCTTCTCTCATCTGACTCTTACCACCCGTAGCCAGCCATACATAATCGGGGAAGATAGCAGAACCGATAACGGCACTCTTCTCGGATTCCACCAAGACCACCACCTTGTCGGGATGCGTTTTCAACAAGTGTTCCCCGAAAAGGCATTGGGATAGTTGCCAATCCTCTGCCAACACACGCTGCTTTTTCAATATGCTGTGTATCCAGTTCACTGCCGATGTCTGTCCTCCCTTGATACGGTGTCCGTCTTCGGGATTGTACTGCATCACCTTTCCCGTGCGTACCTTGCCCGTCCTGTCTATCTGCCAAAAGATAACAGAGCCGTCACGGGTAGCCCCCAAACGGTATTCCTCCAACAACCGCTTCAACACCTCTTTCGCCTTGTCGCCATAGTAGGAAGTAAGGAGTGTGAAGAGGAAACGGAAGAAATTGCTACGCTCGCTTTGCGACTTCTCCACATAGTGAGGGGGAATATAGCCGATGGCTGTCGGCTTACTTTGCTGCTTCACTTTCTTCTGCTCTGCTCTTTGCCTGTCAAAAGAGAAATCATTGGTAGTTCTGTGTTCAGGATGCTCTTGAAAATACTCTTTCGGAGTGTAGTGATACCCACAACCGCTTTCGTGGTTACATCTGCCGACCGATGGATGCAACGGCACATTATTTTCGTCCACGTAATAGACGAAAGAATGCCTGTCTCCGCATTTGGGGCAGGTATGCCGTGTTGCCGTTCCTTTATACTTCTGTAATGAATAATTGCCCATAGCTTAGTCCGTTTTTGATGGTTGATTGTCGGCTGTCCCATCCTGTCCCATTGTCCCACACTCTAAGGGTTGGGACAGTGGGACACTTGGGACACCTGCGTTTTTACTCTCTTTGCTGCGCTGGATGATACGGTTTACGGTGGACTTGCCACAATTCACCTGTGAGGCTATCTCCCTGACGGACTTGCCCGATTGGGAGAGTTGCAGAATTTGGCAATCCCTTTGGCTTGATTCATTGTCGCCCAATTTTTTCAAGTGTTCCTTTTCCGTGGAATAGCCCCTGAACACGAACTGCAAGAAAGCATCCACCTTGTCAATCTCGTAAACGATTACATTATCCGCATCATGAGAGAACGTGCCATAGCGCACTTTAAGCTGCTTCACATAGCGAAGCCCTCCGTCTTGGGCACTTTTTCCAATGGTGAACACGCTGTCAAAGAAATTGTAGAGCCGTTTGCTTCCGGCAAGGTCGTTGGATGTGATGGGACAATCCAAAGAGCGTTTGGGCGTATGTGCCAGGACAAGGATAGAGAGCGCATATCTCTTTTTGAGATTGTTCAGCTGAATCATCAGCCGTCCTGCGGCATCGCCTTTCTCCATGGCGCAACACAGGTAGGTAAGATTGTCAATGATGAAAATCTTGCAGTCGGTCTGCACAGCCATCTGTTCAATGCCGCCTATGATAGCTTCCTCAAAGTTGGCATCCAAAAGCTGGTTGCAGTCAATAGACACCCGATAGATTTTGTCGGGAAAGGTGTAGAGCTCTCCATGCTCGTTGGTATAGCGGAGCTGGAACTGCTTTTCGGACAGTTCAAAGTCCAGATACAGCACATTGTCGGTTCGGGCGATGCGGTCGGCTATCTGCACGGCAAGGATGGACTTGCCCACGTTGGAATCGGCAAACAAGCAGGAGAGTTCCCCCTCGTACCAAAAGCTGTCCCACAGCGCACGGGGCGTAGGCAATAACGATGCTTCAAGAATGGTTTGGTTTGCCGTCTTGATATTCATCATGCCTACACTGTCGGGCATACCGTTATGCGCTTGGGATGCTTTTGTGAGGTCGCCACGTATCAGGTTGATATAGTTCTTATCCTCTTCCATATCATTCACCAGTTACGTGGGTTGGGCTTGCGACGGTGGGAAGAGGATAAGGACTTGTTCAGTTCCTCGTCTGACAACGGTATGGGATTCTTTCGGGCGGTTTCCAGCCACTTGTCCAGTTCGTCACGGTAAAGGCAATAGCGTTTGCCGGGCTTGGTGGCAGGGATTGTCCCTTCTGACAGTTTCATGTAGAGCGTACCCTTAGGGATACCTAAATACTCTGCTGCCTCGTCCACAGACATGGGCACGTGGGTGTCCACCGTTTTGGCATTGTTCACACTGCGCTGCTCGGCGAGCAGGCTTTTCAGGCTCATCACTTCGTCTCGAAGCTGAGCGACAACCTCGGGGAGGTCGTTGAAGGTAAGAATTGATTTTTCCATTCGCGTACTCGTCTCTTTTGTAAGACTTGGCGCAAAGGACTGAAATGATATATCCGTGAATATCTCCACGATACGTCATTGCAAAATAATTCCCGAATAATTAAGCCCAGCCATAAATGACGGGTAAAATTACTCGGGAAACGATGTAAAACAGGCGGTTATGAGTTACCGGATGGTTGTCGTTGGTGTCGTGATTATCCTAATTCCGCACATAATCCTCGGGATAGTGGAAATCAAGTTTGCCGTTTTCGGGTTCATCAATGGGAATTTCCGTCTTTAACGGCTCTACCTTGAAATTCTTGATGGTTGATAAGTCTGTATCAGCAAACGATTTCGGGAAAAGGGCTTTGATGAACTTGGCACGGTTATCCCCATTGTAGTATCTCTTGTACAGGAAACGCTCAGAGATATTCCATACGAAGTGACGGAGTGGAATGTTGTTGATGTCTTTGGTAAACGGTCTTTGTATGGGCTTCGGGGTATAAGTGTTAAGATTCATCCATTTGTCCACCTCAGTACAGATGTGGTTCACGGTTTCTTGGTCGGCAATGCGAGGCAGGTAATAATGGCAATACTCCATGACCATGCGGATGCGCTCTTCCTTTTCCCGTTGCTCTCTGCTTGCGTAATTGGCACGGTTCTTTTCGTGAAGATCCGGGGCGATAGTAAGCTCTATCGGTTGTGTTTGGATAAGTGTCTCTTCTTTTGTCGGGGATGATTCGGGTACAGGCTCAGGGACTGATGTAGGTCCAGGCACAGATGTGGCTTCTTCAAGTGTATTTTGTGACAGTTCTTCCTGCACCTCTATGGCTTCGGCAATCGTTTCTTTCTTGCCGAACTTGATTTTGTAGATTTCGTATGTATCAAAGATAAGTGTCTGAAAGGAGAGATAGAGCAACCATCCCAACAGGTTACAGCATACGAATACTATCCACCTGACAAAGTTGTCTTGGTTGAAGCTGTCCGCTATTACCAGCGTGGCAATGGAAGATATTAGGACGATGGCGAAGCCGACAAAGCCCAAGATGATGTATTTGTCCTTGATTGATGATTCCATATTTCGTTGAGAGATTGAATGTTCCTGTATTATTTTGTGCAAAGTTAATGCTATTTTTCCCAATTACTGCCCGTTATTTGCGGTTAGAACGGTCTTTTTCAATGTATTTCACGAAATGTCATCATATCATACTCTGTTTCATACTCTGAGGGGCTTATAAATGGTGGCATCAAGCCAAAAACATAGAGGGGCGATTATAGCCTTGTAGCCATAACCGCCCCTCTGAATACCTGTCAATGTGAGACATTTATGCCTCCTTGCGCTTCAAGGTTATCTTGTCCACCACCTGACACATCTGCTGCGCTGCTATCTTGGAATAGATTTGTGTGGTGGTAATGTTCTTATGTCCGAGATAGGCTTGGATGACAGCCATGTCCGTTCCCATTTCCACGTGCAGGCTTCCGAAGCTGTGGCGGGTACAGTGAAAGGTGATTTTCTTGGTTATCCCTGCTGCCGTGAGCCACCGTTGGAGTGGTCCTTGCAGCATCTTGTCCTTGAAATCCTCAAAGATAAGTCCCTCGCCCCGTTCTCCCAGCAGTCCATAGGCTTCATCACTGATGGGGTTATGCACTATTTCTTTGGTTTTCTGCATACGGGTGGTAACGAACATCCTGCCGTTGGTGTATGGTTGTATCTGCTGCCACGTGAGCTGTCTGATGTCGCTCTTTCTCAGTCCCGTAAGACAGGCGAAAAGAAAAGCTTTTTTCAAGACCTCCTCCTCACAGGGTGTTTCGGCAAGCCGTATCAGTTCCTCTTGGCTCAAATGCTCCCTGATGGTGGGAATGCACTCGATGCGGTCTAAGAAGCCGTTTGGGTTCTCCTTTATCTTCCTGTCACGGTAGGCGGTGTGCAGCACGGCACGGAAAGTTGACCAATAGCCTGCTGCGGAGTTGATGTGCAGCTTTTGGTTGGTGTGGATGGATTGGGGTGCATCAAGCAGGTATTCCATGAACTTGCGGCACAAATCCACATCCACCTCCTCAAAGGTGCATTTGCCGTTCACGAACCGCTGGAAATGCTTGTATACGTGCTGCCACTTGATATTCTTGCGGTCAGCCAGTCCTTTGAAATAGGCAAGGAAATCGCCCTTCATCTTGGTCTTGTCAAAAAAGCCGTTGTTTTCATTGAAAATGGCTTCGTAGCGCTGGTTGCGCAGGATGACCGCTTTCTTCATCATGCGTGCGTTGAAGTCCCGTTCCTGCTGGTTTGCAGGTTTGGCGAAGATGTAAATTCCTAAGGCTTCACGTGTAATCACTCTCATGGTGACATTGTCACGGTAGCCGGGATAGTAGTCAAGGCATAGTGAATACTGTGTCCCGTTCTTAATCTTGCGCTTACGCAAGGTAACTGTTTTGCATTTACTCATAATAATTATGTTTTAATTGGTTGTATACATTTTGGAGTTGTATCCATGTTTCCGATGGCAAAGGAACAACGTGAAATATCCGTGAATACCTCCACGATACATCATTTTGAAATAATTTTCGATAATCCCGATTTTTCACGGTTATTTGTTCCTTTCAGCCATGACACGCTCCACATCTGAGCGCAAAAGCAGGTTTTTCACACCCACCTTTATCTTTTCGATGTGCTTCACCTTGACGATATGGCAGATGTTGGCTGACGAAAGACCATAGATTTGCTGCACCTGCTCAACGGTATAGTAGCGTTCATCGTTCACAAGGTCAGTTCTGCGGAGTTCGTTCAAATGTGATTTGGAGTAATAGGTACGCCCGTACTCTCTTTTAGTGGGTATCTTATGGCGATAGGTGTAGGCACGGAGTGCGGTCGGCTTCATGCCGAACAGTTCCTCCACCTCCTCGGTCAGTAGCCAGTCGGTAATTTCGCTAATATCAACTGCCACACCGAAAAACTCGTCAATATGCTTCTTGCTGTAATAGTTCTTTCCTGCGATACGGCAGATGGGGATATGGTTACGCTTGGCGGAAGTGTAAAGCCATGACTGCTTTACCTTAAAAAGGGACATCACCTCCTCGCCCGAATAGAAG
Source organism: uncultured Prevotella sp. (assembly GCA_963550695.1). Lineage (GTDB taxonomy): Bacteria > Bacteroidota > Bacteroidia > Bacteroidales > Bacteroidaceae > Prevotella. Next base: position 7,139 of record CAUVDL010000077.1, read on the forward strand.
TCCAACACTTCTTCGCTTTCCTTTTCCCTTTTTTCTCTTTTGGCAGGTAAGGAAGATGAAGATGATTTCCTTGGTGTGGAGGTGTTGCCGGGCAGGATGCGGTGATAGGGATTGCCCTCCAACATCTGCTCGATGTCGGCTCTGCGGATGAATGCCATGCGGTTGCTGATGCGTGAGGCTTTCAGCTTGCCGATGGCTACAAGTTTGTAAATGTACTGTCGGGAACAGCCCATGAGGATGGCTGCTTTGGAAAAGGTGAGATACTCCTGATGCTGTATCTCCATCAAGGGTTGGGCGACTTTGAAGAGGTTGTTCTTCTGCATCACTCTGGCTCGTTTGGCTTCTGCCTGACAAGCCTCACTGCAATATCTTTGCATACCGCTTCGGGTTACAAAGGACTTGCCGCAAAAACTGCATTTTCTGGTTGCTTTCATACCGTTTTATCGTTTAATGGTTCATTTCTTCAATCCTATATCTCTGAAATGGTAAACGGATGTGAACGGAAGTCAACCATTGTCGCTTTTCTACACAGTGTGACTGTTTCCGCATATCGGGGCGGTTATTGTCGCTTGTCGTAAACGGTTGTAAACCCTTGTCAACTGTCTGCACGGTGTGACAAAAAACAAGCCCCGCAAATTCTCCACGTCAGAAATACGTCTCAAAAATATGTGGAAATTTGGGAAGCGACAAATGGCAACCGAAAAGTGTTAAATTTTAGAATATGCTGGTAATTAAAGATTTACACTCGGATATTTCTGATTAGTTTTGGTTGTTCTATGGTTATAAATACAATTCATAAAAGCTTCGTCTTCAATTTTTGTAACACTATTTGGAATGGTTACAGAAGTTAGAGAGCTACATCAAGAGAAAGTATTATTAGTTGATTATCAGTATTATACGCTCTAAACGATAGAAAAGTGACTGTGTGGATTCTGTTTAGATACGAAAAGGTAATAATTTAGCGTATTTAACTTTCAATCACATCAAGAATCACGGAATAAGGTTTGGGAGGGGCGCTTTTAACCGACCTCATAATGTGGTGAATGGAAGTTATAGGGCGAAATTCATAAATGGGTACGGTTGAAACGACTCCCTTGAACGTAGGGTGTAATTACATGTCAGCCCCTTTGTTCTAAAAAGCATTTTTGTGTAGTTTACGATGCTACGTTTTAGTGTTTTTTACTTGATAAACGCAGTTTTTTTATTGATTGTACTGGCTTTGGGGATAAAACCATTATCTTTGCGGTGTAAAATATGATACCAATATCAAAAATAGCACTATAATATGATATTTGAACGTAAGAAATACTTGGATGAACTTATTGCAGGACGTGGAAACGGTCTTGTGAAGATTATAACAGGTGTCAGACGATGTGGAAAGTCTTTCCTGTTGTTTGATATCTGGCATAACTGGTTGTTGGAACATGGGGTGACTAATAGTCACATCATCGAAATACAACTTGATGATTTCCGAAACAGACGGTTGAGAAAGCCTGATTCCTTGCTCGACTATATAGATTCAAAGGTTGTGGATGATGGCAATCCTTATTATATAGTCTTGGACGAGGTACAACTTGTAGAAGAATTTGTGGAAGTTATTCTTAGCTTGATACACATGCGGAATGTAGATGTGTATGTGTCAGGATCAAACTCTCGTTTTTTGTCAAGTGATGTTGTGACTGAGTTCCGAGGCAGAGGTGACGAGATACGCATCTGGCCTCTCACCTTTGACGAATATTTTAATGGTATTGGTGGCGATATACGCAAAGCTTGGTTGGATTACTATACTTTTGGAGGACTGCCACAGGTGGCTTTGCTTGAAACGGAAGAAAAGAAAACAGACTATTTGCGTGATTTGTATGAAACTACCTATCTGCGTGACGTAATTGAGCGCAACCATCTGCGTAACCCTGAAGGAATGAAGGAATTGGTGCGTGTAATAGCCTCAGGCATTGGTTCATCAACCAATCCAACGAGAATAGCCAATACCTTTCAATCTTCACAAGGGGTAACCATAAAAAGAGACACTATAAAACAATACATTGATTATCTGAAAGACTCTTTCTTGATAGAGGAAGCCTTGCGCTATGATGTGAAAGGCAGAAAATATATTGGAACCGAGACGAAATACTACTTTGCAGATATCGGCATACGCGCAGCCATTCTCAACTATCGTCAGCAGGAGGAAACACACATTATGGAAAACATTATCTATAATGAGCTTCGCAGTCGAGGATATAATGTGGACGTAGGATTGGTTGAACTTGGTGGCAAGGATGAGAACGGTAAGTTTGTCAGAAAACAGTTGGAGGTAGACTTTGTGGTGAACCGCCCTCCATACAGAGTGTATATCCAGTCGGCTTTCCACATGCCTACGCCAGAGAAGGAACTGCAAGAACGTCGCCCATTATTGTCAATCAATGACCACTTTCGTAAGATTGTCATTGTTGGTGATGACATTCATCGCAAAGAGGACGAACTCGGTGTGTTGACTGTCGGACTCTTGGATTTCTTGACAGACAAGAAAATACTTGAACAGGGTTAAACGCAATCAGGTAAAAACAGATTCTTTTAACTCAAATCGGTTATTAGGAATTCTCTTTACCGTACGACACGGAGAAATCCTAATGATTGGGGGGGGTAAGGACGAAGAACTGATACCTCATATAATAATATGCAAAAAGCTTTGAGTACAGTGTGCACTTCCAATGCTTTTTGCGTTTATATTGTTAATTATTTATGGTAATAAGGTTTTCTATATAAGCCATCAATGTTTTTCTTGTAAGTTTCTGTTCTTATTCATCTTTTTTTGTCAGACGAACATACAACAAGCAAGAAAATACGGTGTGACTTAGGAAACCCGATGTGTCCATTATTTGATGATTATCTTTTTACCATTGACAATATACATACCCTTAGGCAAAGCATTAATTTCGTCAGTGCTTGCTTTACTTAGCCGTTTTGTTCCATCTATTGTATAGACATCAGCAAGTCCTGCTTTATTATAAACAGTGTTTGTAATGCCAGTAGTACTACCCTCTATTGATAAGAATTCTTTCCATTGGTCTGCTTGTTTATATGCGTCAAGACTATTCTTAGGAACAATAAGTTTACATTTAGATTTATTAATGTCGGCAAAAACATTTGGTCCACAGATTGGTGGTACGACTGCCTCACTCGAAATCTGTGTTATACTGGTACAGTTCGCAAATGCGATTATTCCTATATTCTTAACACTATTTGGAATGGTTACAGAGGTTAGCGCGCTACAATTGTTGAAAGCCTGCATTCCAATTGTTGTAACACTATTTGGAATGGTTACAGAGGTTAGCGAGCTACAATTGTCGAAAGCACCTTCGCCAATTTCTGTAACACTATTTGGAATGGTTACAGAGGTTAGCGCGCTACAATTGGAGAAAGCAGCGATGCCAATTTCTGTAACACTATTTGGAATGGTTACAGAGGTTAGCGCGCTACAACCT
>CAUVDL010000078.1:0-10558 GCA_963550695.1 uncultured Prevotella sp.
CCGCACCTTTCGTGCGAAGGTGTAGCACATCACCTGAATAGTATATTAACGAAGAAACCCACTGGCATAGGGAGACTATGCCAGTAGGTTGGGATATAGGGATTAAAGACCTAACTGCTCTCTCTTCCAAGCCTCATCGTGGTAAACGTAGAGGTGAAGTTCAGCGAGATACCAGTAATAAGAACCGCCACCATTGTTGATGTTCGTACCGTTCTTGCGCTGTGTAGGCTCGAAGCGGATATGTGTGACAGTTACGCCATTTGTCTTAGTATATGAGAGCGGCTCGCTCACAGCATTTGCAGAACGGAAGTTCGTCTGTGTCAATGGGTGTGTAGCAGCAGTGATAACATCAGAAGAAGCGTAGATGTTAGCTCTCTTAGGGTTACGGTCGTTGGTTGTCACCTTGTTCTCATCGAATGCAAGATAGAACGTACCATTGATACCCTCATTCAGAGTAATGTCAATGTATGGACGTGGGTCGCTTGTGCTACCGTTACTCTTTGTCTGGAAATAAGTAGTCTTATTACCATCAACAGCAGAGCCAATCTCATGACCAGGCTGCATTGAGTTAGAAGAAACCATAGCTGCAGTAAGAGGAATCTCAACAGACTCTGACCACTCATTTGCTTGGGCAGTAGCTGTTACAGGAGCATCAGTGTTCTTACCTCTGAGACCCTGAGTTGTAACGGTGATAGTGTAGTCGCCTGCGAAGTTGAACACATCATTGAGTACACAAGATGTCTCAGTTGCAGCAACCTCCTTCACTGACTCAGGAACGCCAGGCATATTGCTCTTCGCTCTAACAATAACCTTCTCATAGTTCACCTCATCTGGAGCCTTCCAAGATACATTGAACTGACCCTTACCAGGTGTTACGTTCAGTTCGCTCACACCAGTAGGAACAATATTCTGGAAAGCCTGCTGTGTTACGTGGATAGTGAATGGCTGTGCGCTTCCATTAGAAGGCTTGCAAACCACATCACATGAACGAGGACTGTCTGTTGTATTAAGCGTTGTTGTAAAGACAGCTTCAGAGCCAGCAATAAACTTCTTAGTAGTTGACAACCAGTCTTTAGCATCGTCTGGGATAATAATCTCATAGTTACCATCAGTAGCTGTACGCTGGAATGGAACACGATAGGTACGGCCGAGGTCTATCATCTCAACAGAAGCCTGCTTAGTCTCTACTGGGTAGATAGGACGAACCTTATAACCCTTTGCAGCCTGCTCAATAACATACTCAATAGAAGCATCCCAGTTATCAGAACTCTTCAGACGTACTGTACAATAGCGTTTCTCTGAAGTTGTGTTTGGTTCCATATCGAAATGGAGCTTAACAATACCATTCTCTTTCACTGTCTTACTTGCATCCAAATGAACGAAAGAAACCGTGTCAGGAACAATGATGTTGTCAAGGTTGAGGTTGGTCTCAACTGGCACCTCAATACTTGTCACCTTGCCTTCAAGGAGAGAATAGAAAGTACCCTCACGATTGAAGAATGGATTCTGCTCTGGAATACGGAGTACACTCTCATAACCCATCTGCGACACCTTGATTTCATATGATGCACGCTCACCATGAGAGATTGTAACCTTAGCCTCACGTGCCTTAAAACCATTGTAAGAAGGTGCCTTTACCGTTACGCCCTTACCATCGGCATTCTTGGTAACAGTGAGCCAATCAGCATTGGTCTCAGCCTTCCACTCATCGAGAGGGACATTCGTATCAACGACTATCTGCTGTTCGCCACCCTCCTTATTGAATGCTATCATTCGTTGAGAAGAATGAGGGACCTCAAGTTCCTTACCAGTAAAGTCTGTGTCATAATCAGCTGCACATGATGCGAGGCCTAATGCTCCCGCAAACATCACTGACAATATGAATAGGAAATTAATCTTAAGTTTCATTATTCGTAGTTTTTTATACGTTAAAGTTTATCTGCCCTTGGATTATACTGATAGCGCAGCTTAGACAATACTTCCTTCCATGGACCAACCTTCCATGTACCATCGCTCTGCTTTGCGTTCTTCATCACGCGATAACGATAGTGGAGGCGGAACTCCTTGAAGTAAGTAGGGTTGGTTGATGCACTACCACCTAACTCGTTAAGCAAGAATGTATTGTTATACTCACCAACAGGAGTAAGCATCTCTACCTCGAGTGAATCCTGCTTGAAAGGCTTCAGCGTTACGTTGTAAGCTGAAGGATTCGTAACCGTCTGCGAACCGATAGTAGCAACGATACTCTTCACGTTGATGTCATGCAATGCCTTTGTGTAATCGTCCCATTTCTCGTCGCCTGCAAGGAAACGAACAGCGTTAGCAGATATTGGGAAGGCACGAACAGTATTGGTAGGACGAGTCGTTGACTTTGTCTCAACGTTAGTAACCTGAGAAGAAACCAACTGATAGTTCCAGCCCTCAGCGGTAGAGCCATACGCGTTCTTCCATGTCACCTTAATCAACACATGATTCAGCTTAACACCTAACTTGTTATTGTCAGTAGCGAGTGCACTTGCATCATGGCTAACAATCTTGTAGTTGAGGAAGTAAGTACTGTCTGGTGACAAGGTACCGAGGTTCTTCAACTTGATATCGAAGAGACACTTGTTAGAGCCAGAATGAATAGTACCCTCCATCTGTGGATCTTCATAACAGTTGGCTGGGAGCAGACGCGCAAACTTTGTACTGTCGATATCGAAGTTAGACTTGTTATAAGCATTGAAGAGTGAATCATCATGAGCAATGGTCACGTGATAGTCACGGTCAGCCAACTGCGAACCACTCAAATTTGCTACCAACTGTACAGAAGCCGTACCGTTCTCCACGGCAGAAAGCTCTACCGTGGTACGATCATAGATACGGTTGGTACCTGCCATCAATCCTACTTTGTGAGGATAGAAGTTCTGATCAAAGTCATAATTGTTACATGATGACAATGCTACAGCTGCTAAGGCACATCCTATAATATATTTGTATTTTTTCATAAATAGTTACAATATTAACGTTATTAACGATCCCAACCTGGGTTCTGATCCATCTTAGGACTCTTCACCAGCTCACTGTGCTGAAGTGGAAGGAATACCATACGTGGAAGAGCCTTACGGTCGCGAATATTCTGCTCGTTGATGGTTACGAGGTTGAAGAATGGACCATCGTTATTACCCTTCTTCTCGCTGTAAACATCGAGACCACGCCAGTTAGAACTGTTAGCATCCTCTGTGAAGTAAGTACCCCAACGACGTGTGTCGAAGTAGCGGTGACCTTCATTGAAGAGCTCAACCTGACGCTCGTTCTTGATAACCTCATCGAAAGCATTCTCTGAGCTGAGTGTTGCTGCTTCTACACCAGGGAGACCAACACGATAACGAATCATATTGAAATAACGTGCCATAGCAGCCTCATCACGAGTTACAGCTACATCAACCAATCTGCCGTTTGCATCCCATGTCTTCACATTCTCAGAACCTTGAACATGGTTAGCAGCCTCACAGTAGGTCAACAAGATTTCAGCATAACGGATAATTGGGAAAGGCTTGTTGATAACAGCAGCACCATCCTTGCCATGCCAAGAGTCATCTGGGTGGATGTACTTGAATGGTACGTAACCACTGATACAGTAGTCGTTAGGGTTGTTACCAGCTGCGTTCTTACCAGCCTTAGAATCATCAAGAGAGTACCAGAATGTCTGGTTATTGTAACTACCATCGGTAGTAGAGTTCATCTTCCAGATACGACCTGGGAAACCAATACTTGCATAGAAGCGAGCTGAACGATTCGTGTAAGCCAATGGTGTACCATTTGCCATATCGCAATCACCAATAGACTTCTTCTGGTTCACGTGCTTGGTCAAGTCTGCCTCATAGAGTGGAGACTCTGCTGGCTTCTTACCATCCTTCATCAAGAAGCAGTCGATCACACGCTGAGGTACTGACATACCACCCCATCCACCATAGTTAACAGGGAATGAGTGACGAGAATAGGTCATTACAGGACCAGAATACTCATCAGCCCAGATAAGCTCTCTGTTCACCTTTGCTGTACCTTCACCATTGAACATATCAGCAAAAGAGTGGTATGGATCGATACCGCCTGCACCATCAGGGAACTTCGCTGTTGGAACAGATGCATCAAGTGGATATGGATTATCCTTATCAGCATCAACCGTGTAAAGCGTATAGTAGTCCAAGTCGATAACCTGCTTAGCTGCAGCTGCAGCAACAGCCCAACGCTTTGCATCATAGTCCTGATTTACATAATACTTGCCATCGCTATTACGCTTCCACTCACCGAAGCAACGCTTTGCATAAGTACCACCATTGAAGGTTGGAGAAGCCTGCAAGAGACGAAGACGTGCAATGAGTGCCAACGCAGTACCCTTTGTTGGACGACCGAAGTAAGCAGTTGACTGCTCGCTTGGACGCTTCAAACCCGGAAGTGACTGTGCAAACTCATTACAGATATAGTCGATTGACTCATCCATTGTTGCACGCTCACGATCGTAGTAATCAGCCTTTTCACTGGTTGATACAACCTCGTCACCAACGATGAGACAAGGTCCCCAGTTCTGTAACAATACGTAATAAGCATAACCACGAATGAAGTGAACCATTGCCTTATAGTCTGCCTTGTCATTGTTAGACATATCACCAATCTTGTCAACCTTCGATAACATAAGGTTGCATCGTCTGATAATCTTATACATCTGGTACCACTGTCCCCAGTTAGGAACGCTTTCTGCATTCACGTTACCTACTGTGAACTTTGCACCCCAGAACTCGTTCGTCTGCCAGCGTACACAAATCTCGTCTGACGCTGTCTCACCCGGAGTCCATGAGTTACCCCAGATGTTACCAGCTGATGGGAACATCGTTGGAGTAGCATAGAGATAGCCATTTGCATTCTGGGCTGAGTGGAAGACTGAGTCCTCCTTGAAGATAGCATTAAAGTTGTCGTCCTGATCCAGGAAGTTACATGATGTAAATGTCATGCCTGAGAACAGAGCTGCAACAGCGCCCAAAGCTAATATATGTTTTTTCATTATTACAATCTAATTAAGAGGTGGAACCTTTAGAATCTAAAGTACATCTGCAATGAATAGGTGGTTGGGATTGGATAAGCCGCACCATTATACCAAGCCTGCTCTGGGTCGAAGTACTTTGCGCTGTCGATTGTGAAGAGGTTGTTGATAACGAAGTCACACTCCAACGAGCTAAGACCAGCTGCACGCAGCCACTTACGATGACGGAAGACGTAACGGAAGTTCAACTCCTGGAAACGGAGGAATGAACCATTCTGCTTCCAGAACGTAGAAAGCTGTGAGTTGTTGGTATTTGAACCGTAAGAGAGACGTGGGAACATTGCGTTAGGATTCTCTGTTGATGGATCACCAGAGTACCATGATGGAATCCAACGATTCTTTGGATTGTTCACCATCTTCAATACATTACCCATCTCACCATTGTAGAATGGAATCCAACCTGCATCGTGGCCCATACCTACACGGTAGTAGTTAACACCTGTATTACCCTTGAAGAGCAGGCTGACAGTGAAGTCCTTATAGTTGAACTCACCACCAAGACCGAACATTACACGAGGAACGTTGTTACCGTAAGACAATGGCACACGGTCGTCCTTATTGATGACGCCATCACCATTCACGTCACGATACTTGATATCACCAGGACGAACAACGCCGAAGGCTGCTGTCTGGTCTGGACTCTGGCGAATGTCTGCCTCATCCTTGAAGAGACCTTCAGAGATGTAACCACGCAATACGCCGTAAGGCATACCTGTCACGCTCTGATAATCGTAAGCAAGTTTGTTCTCCTCGAAGTAGTCAACAATGTTCTGTGACCATGTATAGTTTGCACGAACGGTAAAGTTCATTTCCTTGTTAATCTTGTGGAAATAAGAGATGTTACCATCTGAACCGAATGAGTGCATACGACCCACGTTTGACTTAGGATAAGTTACCATACCAGCAAACTCTGGCAATGTAACACGGTCCTGGAAGATGTGGTCACGTGTATCACGGAAGAAGTCAACTGTCAACTTGATAGCATCATTGAAGAAGTTAGCATCGATACCGACGTTCAATTTCTTAGCAACCTCCCACTTCAAGTTATCAGCACCCTGCTGCTTCTCACGGATACCCTGTCCGGTGTAACCCCATGTGGTACCAGCGTGGTTGTTGATAATTGTCAAGTATGGGAAACGAGTGTTTGCAATGTTATCGTTACCTGCAAGACCGTAAGAACCACGAATCTTGAAGAAGTTTACGAATGGTAGATGCTTCTGTACCCACTTGTATGAAGTTGGAGCCCAACCCACAGCGATTGATGGGAAGAAACCGAAACGCTGACCCTTAGGGAAGAGGTCAGAACCTGTATAACCGAAGTTAGCATCTACGAAGTAAGTAGAGTTATAACCCCAAGACAAACGACCAGATACGTTCTGACGACGCTTAGCGATTGCAGCGATACCGAGGGCATCACCATTGCCCCATTTAGAACCCTTTGTATCTTCCATATAATAGAAGAGGAGGGCACCGAGGTTATGAGCACCGATACTTGTGTTATAGTCTAACTTAGCCTCCATGTAGTACTTTCTCCAAGATTCATTGTCTGAAGAGTACAACATATCTAGCTGCTTAGAACGCAGTGTCTTGATAAGGTCACCTGTAGCGGTACGACCTGTAGCACGATAGTAGTCTGGTCTTACGAAACGGCGCTCGCTGAAACCTGCTGTGCGGTCGTTAACAGCCTGAATAGAACCCACGAGTCCTTTAAGGATACCACCAAAGCGGTGTGTGAACTTCAAAGTAATCATGTTACGAGTGTTATCAGCTGAGTTGTAACCTTGATAGTTAAGCGCTGCAAATGGAGAGATAAGGTCGCTCTGACCATAGGTTGGCAATGTTCCGTCAGCGTATGTAACAGGGAACATCAATGGATTCAGCTGGAGAACATCCTCCCACACTTGATTGGTATTCTTACCACCTGGAGTTGTGTAGTTAGAGATGCTACCATCAACACCGAAGTAAAGTTCAGAACGCTTTGTAAGGTTCATGTTGATGTTTGCACGATAAGTCAACTGATCGTAAGACAATGGGCGATGGAACTGGTTTTCCTTCTGCTTATAGGCTGCGCCCTCGTGACGATAACCTACAGAAACGAAGTACTGTGCAACATCACCACCACCACGCGCACTGGCATAGTAGTTCTCCTGCAAAGAGGTCTTCTTCATAATCTGGTCAATCCAGTTTACGTTTGGATAAAGCTCTGGGTCAAGATTGTTCTTGATGATATCCAACTGAATTGGCGTATAGAGGTCGGCCTCTCCTGACATAGCACGTGCCTCGTTAGCAAGTCTTGCATAATCGTAAGATGAGAGATACTCAGGCAGACGCTTAATCTGTGACAACTTCACTGTCGCACGAGCTGTAACCTGAATCTTTTCCTTTGAACCGCGCTTGGTAGTAACCAATACAACACCGTTAGCACCACGCACACCATAGACAGCTGTTGCGGCAGCATCCTTTAATACAGAGATGCTCTCAACGTCGTCTACATCAATATCATTGAGGTTACCCTCAATACCGTCGATGAGGACAAGCGCACCTGCACCAGCACCGAAGGTCGACACACCACGCACCCAGAAGTTTGAAAGGTTTTGTCCTGGCTCACCAGAAGTCTGCATGGTGATAACACCCGGCATACGACCACCAATCATGTTCACGAGTGAGGTACCCGGAGTACGCAACTCTTCCATATTAATAGTAGACACAGCACCTACCACCGATACCTTCTTCTGAGAAACAAGACCTGTCACGACAACCTCGTCGATGGCATTTGTCTTGGCTACCTTAAACTTAATTGAAAGGGAAGGCTCATCTTTAAGGATAGTGCGCTGTATGGTCTCCATACCGACATACTCGAACAAGAGCGTAGCACCCGGCTTAACCTTAATAGCAAACTTACCATCGAGGTCGGAAACAGTTCCTACACCCGGTTCGTTCTTTACACGAACGGTAGCACCAATACAGGGCTCACCTGTATCATCGAGGATGACACCCGCTACCGAGAACTGCTTTGCAGTACCATTATCTTGTGAATAGGCTTGAACTCCGTAGGTCAACAGAGCTACCATGAGACACAAGACATATAAAGTTCTTCTCATAGATCTATGTTTGTAGTTTTATTAGGCAATAGCTATTTAATTGATAACTCTCGTATCACCTGATTCTTCGAATCGGCGACATAAACCGTACTTCCGTCAGCACTCACGGCGACTCCCGTCGGCCAATTAAACTTGGCTAACTCGACACCACCATCATTAAAGCCCGGACTCTGTGGCACACCAATCGGTGTGGTTACGCGTGCATTCTTACCTAACGTTGTATCAATCATACGGATACACTGGTTACCAGAGTCGGCAATATAAAGCTTACCATCCTTGGTGAAGGTCATCTGACGTGGATAGCAGAACTTAGCGTTCTTCAGCTGTCCATCTTCCCATCCCTTACCTTCAGTTACGTTTACAGTACCGAAAGCAGAAATACCTGCGTATGGCTCACCTGCATAAGTCAGAGAATCCTTGTCTGACAACTGGTCTACGTCAACATACCAAATTTGGTGTGCATCGGTGAATGAGATGAACAAACGGTTAGGCTGTGTAGGGCTGAAAGTACAGAAAGCATCTGAACCACCGCTTCCCTTAGGACCATCCTTACCCACACGCTTCAAGAGCAACTCTGCCTTACGTGTCTTAGGATTGATACGGATGAGCTGACCCTTGAACATCACAGAGTAAATCATCTGGTCGTTCTTATTAATCACGAAGCAATACTTCCAGTTGCTTTGATCAAGGTCTGCATAGCCGTTAGGGTTAATGAACTGCTGCTTGTGAACGGCATAGCCCTGATCCTTCAACAGACTGTAATACTTACGTCCGCTATCGTCTGGCACATATACACCCTCATAACCATCAAGTGTTGAGTAAGCTGGTGCATTAATCTTGTCGCTATTCACCTGAAGGATAGAAACCTCATCCTTCTTCAAGTTAGCCTTCAATACCATACCACCAATATTCTCATTCTTCTCATTACGGCACTGAATATCACAGTTTGTACCGTTTGCGTTAAGACCATCATTGAAAGTATGCTGTACAACAAAGATATTGTTATCATTGTCGATACAAAGGTAAGCAGGAGCAGAGAGACTTGATGTCAACAGTTTGTCAGCCTTTGTAGCGTGTGCATCATTCGTCTTCGTTCCAACAATTGTTGTAACGGCAGTCTGTGTGATGTACTTAAAGTCGCGGCTACCTTCACCTTTAATAGTGTCAGTACCGTTTGCACGTGTCACCTCAAGCTTGATGTTACGCTTGTAGGTCAAACCTGCTGGCACATAGCAATAAAGTTTCTCACCATTAGATGATACAAGACCACCACGGTGGCGACCTCCATCTTCATCAACATACCAAAGCGAAAGGCCTGTGGTATCATTACCAAAGTTCTTTCCCGTGATAATCATTGGGGTAGCAATACCACCACTGTCTGGATAAAAGTCACTAATGACAATCGGTTGTGATGGGTCAAATGATGTACCTGCTGTGCCTCCTACCTCTTTATCAGAGCAGGAAACCCATGCGAGCGAGCCCATAAGAACCATCCACAAATAAGATTTGAAAAGTCTCTTCATAGAAACGGCTTAGTTAAATTGATTTATAGTTTTTATTTAATATTTATTTATCTAGGTAAATCGTCAGTACACCCTTTTAGGAGACCGACAAATTTATATATTTATTTTAAGATATGTATTGAGTACAACCATTTATTAACTATTTTTAAGGATTGAAGTGTTAAAAGCGCTGAAACTTGTAAAAGAAAGTGCTTTTCACTACCAAAAAGTATTAATTTGACGCCCAAAAATTATTCATTTTTCACTTTCCTTCCGACACTAAAACCAATTTCGCTTCGAAAGCCCAACACCAATTTCTCATTTTGGAAAATCACAACATTTCTACCTCTAAAACCTCCGAAAAAATGAGCAAAAAGCCTCCTAAAAAGTGGCTCTGCAACCATCACTAAATCAAACAGTTATAAAGCAGCAAAGTAAAAGGTGCTTAATTGGACTTCAAAAGGGCGTCTTTAGCAAGCTTAAAGGGCATCTTTAAGAAGCCAATTAGGCGTTAATTAGCCCCTTAATGAGCATCACTTGATTTCTAACTATGCGAAAAAATATGACAAAACGGGACAGAGTAACAAGAGGACAAGTAAATAGCGATAAGAGTAGACCAACTAAATAAGGTTCTTCCGAAATATGGAGTGATAAACTAAAAGTCTTATATAATAGGCACACGGAGTCACGGAGGGGACGGAGGTAAACGCAATGTCACGGAGGTGCCGACGGCACAAAGAGCGACGGAGGTATAGCGTACAGATTCTTGATAACTATTTTGAGGTAAACGCTTTGTATATAAATTGCTAATAGAATTGGCAAACAAGCTCCGTCGCTCTATGCACCGACGGTGCCTCCGTTACTTCCATTGCTTT
>CAUVDL010000079.1:0-10519 GCA_963550695.1 uncultured Prevotella sp.
TCGTAAAGGGTTAGACATTATAAGCACTGACATCGTAGTTTATAGACAGGGTAAGTAAGACAGAGTAACAGAGTAAGTAAGACAAAGTAACAGAGTAAGAAAGACAGAGTAACAGAGTAAGTAAGACAGAGTAACAGGGTAAGTAAGACAGAGTAACAGAGTAAAGAAGACAAAGTAACATATAAACAAAGTGCAGGGTAACATAAGAATAGCCAATAAGTTCTTATGTTACCCTGTCTTCTTTTCTTATGTTAATACCTTCTGTTCCCTTGTTACTCTGTCTTACTTACCCTGTTACTTTGTCTCTTTTACTCTGTTACTATGTCTTCTTTACTCTGTTACCCTGTCTTACTTATCCTGTCTTTCTAAAGCATTGGGCTGTCGTTAGTGTCTTTTGTCAGTTCATCTATCTGGCTGATAATATCCGAGTTAATTCGTTGCATACGAAGATATAACCATATACCGATGGCTACTCCGACGATTACGCCAACACCACTGCCAACCATTGCACCATAAAATAAGGAAGTATTTGCTCCTCCATTCGCAGCACTTGAGCCATTGTATAATTCTATAAATAACCATGAAACCCATATTGTCATTAAGGGTAAACCATATAATAGGGACTTTTTACGGAGTTTTTTCATTCGTTGCATTTGTAAGGATGCTGCTATGAGGTCACCATTCAGAAAGTCTTTCTTATTGACATGGTTGATATAAGCATCGAGACAAACACTGAAAGTCAATAATATAAGGGTGAATCCGTAGAACCACCAAGAGATGTAAAACATATCCCGAAATTTATAATAGAAATAATAAGTATATGGTAACATTAAGAGTGAAACCCAAGTATATTTCTTCATAAACGACATCTTATTGAGCATTGACTGTCTGATAAGCTTATCGTTGATAAGTGTTTGGTTATCAAGTTTATTTTTGAGGATGCCCAATTGCTGGCGCATTTCCTCAAACTCTGTATGCTTTGTTTCCATTGTAGTTTTCTTTTTAATGTGATTGTTAAGCTTTGTAGGGTATTGGGCTTATTGGGCCAATTGGCCCAATTAGGCTAATAGGGCTAATAAGACTAATCCCATTCCTTAATGGTTACTCCCCTACTCCTTTGTTGTTTCACTTGTTTTCTTAAGTTTCTCTTTGATTCTGAAAAGTCTTACGGAGACATTCTTCGTACTGATACCGACGATTTCGCCAATCTCTTCATAGCTCATATTCTCCAACCAAAGGAGGATAATAGCACGATCGAAAGGACCTAACTGGCTGATACGACGATTAAGTTGTTGTATCTGTCGGCTATCATCATCGCTATCCGTAAAGGGATTGATATCCATTGAGAGTGGAATCGTTTTCCGTTTCCGCTTCTTTCGGTCATAAGAGATGCAGGTGTTGAGGCTGATACGGTAGAGCCACGTGCGCACATCACTTTCTCCTCGGAAGTTCTGCAGACCCTTCCAAAGGTTTATCAGCACCTCTTGAAAGAGGTCGTTCACCTCATCTTCATCCTTTGAGAACATATAGCACACGGTATAGATGGTGCTTTTATGTTCTCTCACAATGCGTGAGAAGTCTTGTTCATTTTGTAGGTTGTCCATCTTGTTTAAAGGTTTATTTTGTCCATTAGACGCACGTAGTAAATGAAAAACTACACGATAGAGATAAAATATTTTATTTATCGTGTGCAAAAGTATTGTTTTATAAGTATAAATACAAGCCCTTTAAGGCTTTAATTAGTAGACAAGACAGACTTGTTTTCAGCATTCAAAATATCAGATTACTTGATTCCTAATGATTTACAACCGTTTTATCAAGCCTCAACAAATATTTTAAAACTATAATTTAATAGTTGAAAAATTTTGCTGTTTAAATTATAATATCTATCTTTGCCACAGATAGGAACGTCTGAAAGAATTAGAAGTAGTTTCCGGCGTATTCGCTGGAGTTTGATACGAAGTATCGTTTTATTGTTAACGAAGGTTCACAATAAAAGTAATTCCCTTACAGCGTTCCTATTTTTTTGTTTAAAACAAACGCACTATGGCTACCAGAACAATAAACGGAAAGGAATATACAAAGGCTGATTTTGAGAATAAACTGTGTCATTTAAGAGATGCACAGGAACTTGCTAAGCTGCTGAATGAACTGAAAGCTCCCTACATCTATTCTGACTTTCGTGGGAAGCAGCTTAGTTTCTTTGCTGATACCAATAATGTCCAACGACGTTGCAAGACATTCCGACTTCGTAAGAAGCACGGCGGCTATCGTGAGATTACTGCTCCGAAAGGAGCTCTGCGTGGTGTCTTACAGGCATTGAATACAGTGCTTCAAACCTATGATGAGCCTACTCCTTGGGCGTATGGCTTCGTTTGTGGTCGTTCTGTGGTAGATAATGCACGTCCACACGTGGGAAAACGTTATATTCTGAACCTTGATTTAAAGGATTTCTTTCCCACTATTACACGCCAGCAGGTGGCTGACTGTCTGACGGCAGAGCCTTTTGGCTTCTCGTCATTGGCTGCAAAACTCGTTTCAGGGTTGGCTACTGTGCGTACAAAGAACAATGAAGAAGTTTTAGCACAGGGCTTTGCAACATCGCCAACACTATCGAACTTTATTTGTCTGGAGATGGATAAGGATATTGCGGGTGTAGCTGCTGCACAAGGAATCACCTTTACCCGTTATGCTGATGACCTCACTTTCAGTTCTGATGCAGACATCCTTCGTCCACAGGGAGAGCTTGTACAGCAGGTAAAGACTATCGTTGAGCGTTATGGTTTCCGACTGAATGAAGAGAAAACCCACTTGCAACGTCGTGGAAGACGGCAGGAGGTAACGGGTTTGATGGTAACGGAGAAAGTGAATGTAAGCCGCCGTTACGTGCGTGAAATTCGTTCCTTGCTGTATATCTGGGAGCGTTACGGCTATGAAGATGCCTGTCAGGCTGCATTGAAGAGCTACAAGCAGCAGCACGGAAAGACAAAGGGGCATCAGCATTGCGTACCTCTTAATAAAGTTCTGGGTGGTAAACTGGACTATATGAAGATGGTGCGTGGAGCCAATGATCCACTCTATCAGCGTTTTGTTAGTCGTTATACTTCTTTGCAACAACGAAGTAAGAGAGATATAAAAGAGGTGGAATATAAAGCTTATATGGGTAAGTATCTTTCTAATTCGACAAGAGATAGAATGACAAGTGCTAATGTTTTTCCAAATGACAACACATCAACAGGTCAGCTCGGAACTACAAGCAGCAATCCTTATGACCCAAGAAAAAAGGGCAAACGCATCCTTAACTTTATATTGATGGTGATTATATTGGTTGCTATTATACTCATCAACTTGTTTTTAAAATCACTTCTGTAAGCAGTAAAAAGTAAGTTAATAAGTAGCGTAATTCTCATCTTTCGTCATGTAGATGACTACCTTTTGCGAATTATTTTCATGAAGAAAAATATTTATTTACGTGAAAAAAAATAATTATTTTCATGAAAATAATTCGCTGTTTACTTAATCTTATCGACTGGTAGTATAACTTCTCCCAATGAAATCATAGCATTGAAGAGGCTTATATACTGATAATTAGGAATGTCAGAGACCATGATTTCACGCTCTTGAAGCAGTCCACAGTTGAGCAGTCGCTGCCGCATCGTACCGCAAAGGAGTGGCGTAGAGGGTGTAAACCATTGTTCTCCATCATAGAGTGCAATGTTAGTATAGGAAGTATCTGTAAGGTGATTGTCACGAACAATAAGTATTTCGTCACAGTCACCTTGCTGTTTTTTTAGTTCGTTAAGTTGAGAGCGGTCTGTGCTCTTATAGGGATAGCTGATGTTATTATCGTAGACAAGGCGCAAGGAGTTGATTTCCTTACGTATATAAGGTGTACAAGTGATGTCGTGGATGCCCTCTTTATCATAGACAAAGCGTAGCTTCGAGCATTCCATTGGTAAGCTAACAGACTGCAAAAGGTCTGCTATACGCAGCGGTTCTGTCAGTCCTAACATCTCTTTGCGAGTGCGGTTCAATCGCTCTTCGTGGTAAGCAAGGTTGCAGATATAGCCGTCTACTACCCTTATCGTCTCAATATATTGGCACATAAACCTTCTCAATCACCTCTTTATATTCGTCATCATTATTGCTCTGAGCTGTAATACCGCCCCCAGCCTTATAATGGAACTGTCCGTTATCATCCTGATCAATAAAGCGAATCATCACCGCACTGTCTAATTGTCCTTTGCTATAACAACCCATCACACCCGTATAAAAGCCTCTTTCGTAGCCCTCAGCCTCATCAATTATCTCCATGGTACGTGGCTTAGGTGCACCCGTAATAGAGCCAGCAGGGAGCAAACGGAAAAGCATCGTACCGACCTTCTCGCGATAGTCCATGGGAAGCTGTCCTATAATCTCCGAACTTGTTTGTAGGATTTCGCCCTTGTTTGTTGTCAGGTGGTCAACATAACGATAGCGTTTCACCTGCACTTGTTCGGCAATCATACTCAAATCATTACGGATAAGGTCGACGATGGTAGCGTGTTCAGCTGCTTCTTTCTTATTCTCCATCAGTTCCTTCTCAGCGTCAGGACGTGTTGCATCAATCGTTCCCTTCATTGGAAAGGAACTGATAAGCCCTTCTTTGTTGATACGAACGAATATCTCTGGAGAGAAACAAACGAACTTCTCTTTCAGCCAACAGCGGTATAAGGCTTTTGAACGCATGAAGATATCGTACAAGGAAAGGTTTGTACGAATAGGAATCTTACACGTGAGGTTGGCTAAATAGCTATCTCCTTCACGCTCTCTTTGCTTAACAAGATTGATACGCTGCTCATAGTCTTCTCTTGTTGGTGGTTCGGTAAACCACTCCACAGCCTCGTTGCTGTATCTTTCGCCCTCAGGGATATTAGAAAGACTTGGGAAGTCAAAAAGCAATTCGTGAGGGTCAATATTCGTAGACTCCTCTATATATGCACCATCAGCTTTATAATTGATGATAAAGATAAAGTCTTTACCTTCCTTAGCTAACGTGTTCATCCGCTGAATGGCACGTTCACGGTCGTATAGTATCATATTCTTTTGTTGCAAGCAGGTGAGGTGTTTTGTCTCTTTGTTTATCTTTCTCCAATCTTGAAAATATCCTTTGGCTCAAATACTCCTGACTTCTCTGTTTTTGCAAGTTCAACCATACAATGCGCAACGACTTCTGTCTTCATAGGTCGTTGGCTCTGTAAGAGTCCTATTTGGTTGAAGAATTGCAGTATAGAAACAGACAGTTTCTCAGAACTTCTTGTAGTATTCTTGCGAATTAAAGCAGGTGGACGAAGGATGGAGATATGCTGAAAAGGAAGCTGTTTGATAGCTTCTTCTAATTCACCTTTTATCCTTGTATAGAACAAATGTGAGTTGGCATTAGCCATAGCAGCCGATACCAAGACAAAAGATGGTACTCCTTGTTCTGCTGCTATCTTAGCAAAATTGTATTGATAGGTATAGTCTATCTTGTATTGATTCTCCTTTGAGCCAGCTGCCTTGCGCGTTGTTCCCATACAAGAGAATACGACATCGCCTTGTACGGAGAGTCTCCACTTATCCGACTGGTCGAAGTCTACGATATGTGTTGTTACTTTTTCGTTGTTTATGCCTGGGTCTCTTCTGACGAAGATAGCTATTTGTTCGATAGTATCATCATTGATAAGCTCTTGAACAAGGTCTTTACCTATTGCGCCAGTAGCTCCTAATATTATTGCTCTCATTGAGGGGATTGGGTGTTGGGTGTTTAATGTTGGGTGTTGGGTGTTTAATGTTGGGTGTTAATGTTTTGTGATGTTGGATAATGGGTGTTTAATGTTGGGTGTTAATGTTTTGTGATGTTGGATAATGGTTGTTTAATGTTGGGTGTTAATGTTTTGTGATGTTGGATAATGGGTGTTTAATGTTGGGTGTTGATGATTTGTGATGTTGGATAATGGTTGTTTAATGTTGGGTGTTAATGTTTTGTGATGTTGGATAATGGTTGTTTAATGTTGGGTGTTAATGTTTTGTGATGTTGGATAATGGGTGTTTAATGTTGGGTGTTGATGATTTGTGGGTTTTGGGTTTTAGAGGTGATGATAACTATTATATTACGGCTTAATAATAATCTTGATGTGGTAAACCTCTGGGGTAATACGCTGTTCGATGTGATACCTATCAGGGTAAATCAACTCTAAACGGCGGTACATATTCTCCAATCCGATACCCTTTCCACTCTTGTCTGTGTCGTTCTTTGGATAGTTACTGTTCTCACAGAGAAAGACTATCTTATGGTTATCTTCTGTGATGGATATGTGGATAAACGATGGTTTATTGGCACTTATACCATGCTTAAAAGCGTTCTCGACAGGTGTCAGGAACAGCAATGGCGCAATGAGTAGTTGTGTGTTATGGATGATAAATTGGCTCTTTATCTCTACATTACTGCCTGACCGTATAGTCATCAGGTTGATGTAGTTCTTGATAAAGGCTATCTCCCCATTCAAACTCACCTCCTTTGGCTGTGTCTCATAGAGTGCATAGCGTAGGAGTTCAGACAATTGCCCGATTGCCTTTTGGGCATTGTTAGGACTTGTTTGGGTAAGTGAAGAGATGTTATTGAGCGTATTGAAGAGGAAGTGTGGGTTTAGCTGGTTCTTTAACCATGCCAATTCAGCTTCCGTCATCTTCTGTTTTTCTTCTCTTAACTGCCTTCTGAGCGTGTTTTGGTGAAGATAATAACGCACAAAGATAGCTGCAACGACCATTGCATAGTTGAGAATCATCCACATCACACCAAACTGATAGAAGCCTATTCGTATAGGTGCGTTGGGTAAATCGGCATTATAAATGCTGAAGATATGATGATTCCACAGGACGATAAACAGCAGATTGATTACCCAGAATGCCCAGTGCTTTATCTTATTCTTTGCTTCAAAGAGGTAGGGAACCAGCACATAGAAATTCGCCATGAAGACAATCAGCAGCAAGAAGAGTACAAAGGCATTGACTTGCATAGACTCCTTGGCGGCATTGACATCATGCTCAAGCAGCATAATTACCAATGACCAAATAAAAACAAGGAACATGTAAATAACTACCTGTGCGCCAAAAACGGACAGGTTGTAGCGACTCAGGCAATACTTCTTTATATCCTCCCATACCTTCATGTTGCAAAGATAGCCTTTTAAAAGGAAAGAAGCAAGCAGAATCTATACTACATTTTTACTTTTTCTTGTTTTAACACGGAAAGGTAATTATCGGTAAATCAGTGCTTTATGAGGGTAGATTGTTTCGTTTGTTAGGCAAATAAGCCTGATTGGTACATTCTTTCAAGCTGATTAATCGGCTTTTTATACCTAATTATCTAAGCTCTATCTGCTATTAATCTCCCATCATTAAGTCCCGCATCTCTCCTCTCCTCTTATTAAAAATATGATTTATTGCAGGGGAGTTAGGCTTCCGCACCATTGGTGTTTATGGTCCGCACGCATGGTGCTAAGCATGAGCACCACTCGTGCGGAGTATTAACACCACAATACGATACCATTAAAAAGAGGCATTCCTGCCGTTGGGATGATAACGAAAGACACCGATGTTGAGTTACATCTATTGAGTCCTGATTACTGATTTACGCCTTATTCTGATCTGCCTTAATCAAAGCAAGCAATTTCTCAACCGCTTCTTCCTCTGGTATATTATGCTCAACGCATACCTGTTTGCGGTAAAGACTCACCTTCTTTGGGCCTGCACCTACATATCCATAGTCTGCATCAGCCATCTCACCCGGTCCGTTTACAATACAGCCCATGATTCCTACTTTCAGTCCTGTCATTCCCTTAGTAGCTTCTTTGATACGAGCAATTGTCGTGCGGAGGTCATAGAGCGTACGGCCACAGCCCGGACAAGAGATGTATTCTGTCTTCACCATACGCAAGCGGCCTGCTTGAAGAATACCGAAAGCCGTTTGCTCAACATCTTCTTGTGAAAGGTTACCATTGTTCATCAGCCAAATACCATCGGTGAGTCCGTCCATCATCAGTGCACCCATATCTGCTGCCGCTTCCAATTGGAATCTTTCTTTCGCAGTAGTAGGCTCTGACTCTTTGGTATCGTTGCTTTCTTCCTTTTCTTCGGTAGTTGAATGCTGATACATCTGTGCGAAGATAATAGGGTTCTTTACCCCTGCTATCATCAGTTGATGCGCCAATGCACGCTGGTCACCGAGTCGGTTCTGATGACTTGTCATACATACCACAACCACCTCTGGATGTGTTTTTAGACAAGCAAGGAACTCCTCTGAAGGTGTACCAAACTTCAAGACGAGGAACTTAACATCACTGTTTATCGCACTGATGAAAGGCATTCCCGTCACAGGGAAGATTGGATAGACGTTCTCTAAGGACTGCTTACCGCTGTTGGCAAGGTCCATATAGGCATCATAATCAAGGATATACTTCTGCTTCTTTGCCCTTTTCTCTGGCAATTCACCCTGTACATAGATATAGTCTGGCTTTGGTAAGTCTGGTGATGACACCTCGGCACTTGCTTGGTCAGCC
Source organism: uncultured Prevotella sp. (assembly GCA_963550695.1). Taxonomy (GTDB): domain Bacteria; phylum Bacteroidota; class Bacteroidia; order Bacteroidales; family Bacteroidaceae; genus Prevotella. The sequence goes on from CAUVDL010000079.1 coordinate 8,580, forward strand.
TTTCGAGTGGCAATAACAACAGGGACATTCTCGCCACCGATGTTGCCTGCAGCCACTGTCTCACGTCGGTTAGGGTGGAGATAGTCAAAGCCAGCATACTGTTCGGCAGGGATGAGAAGATGTTTCTCGTGTCGACGGATATACCATGTTAGGTGTTTAGCCACTGGAATCTCGCACTCTGGCTCTTCACTCAGGGATACGCGGATTGTGTCACCGATACCATCAGCGAGCAAGGCACCAATACCTACGGCACTCTTAATACGTCCGTCTTCACCTTCACCCGCCTCGGTAACACCAAGGTGGAGCGGATACTGCATACCTTCCTTGTCCATCTCAGCCACAAGGAGTCGTACGGAACGAACCATCACAACCGTATTAGATGACTTAATGGAGATGACAATGTCATGGAAGTCATACTTGCGGAAGATGCGGAGGAATTCCATACAGCTTTCTACAATACCTTCTGGTGTATCGCCATAACGGTTGCGAATACGATCAGAGAGGCTACCATGGTTCACACCGATACGTACAGCGGTGTGGTTTTCTTTACAGATATTGATGAAAGGAATCAGTCTGTCCTCAATCTTCTGCAACTCCTGAGCATATTCCTCATCGGTGTACTCTAACTTTTTGAACGTACGAGCAGGGTCGACATAGTTACCTGGATTGATACGAACTTTCTCTGCATAGAGTGCAGCCACGTCTGCCACGTTCGCATTGAAGTGAACGTCTGCACAGAGCGGAGCCATATAATTATCTGCACGAAGCTGTGCATTGATATTCTTTAAGTTCTCAGCCTCACGCTTACCTTGCGTTGTGAGACGTACAAGTTCTCCTCCAGCATCAATGATACGCTTAGCTTGTGCAACGCTTCCTTCGGTATCATCCGTGGAAGTCGTTGTCATTGACTGTACGCGTACAGGGTTCTCTCCACCAATATTGAGTGCACCAACATGGGTGACAGAGGTTTTCCTTCTTTCAAAGTTGAATAAATCTATCATGTTCTATTTGGATAATGGGGTGTCTTTCAATGCCCTTTTGGGATGATGAAAAACCTCCCCCAAGCCCCTCCGAGAGAGGGGTTATAGTAGAGGTTATAAGTGGTAACGACCTTTATCCTAATGATTTCCCTTTGTTACTCCTTCCTTTGAAGGAATTAGGGATGGTCTTAGCACTTAAACTTATAATCCTTTATCTCAGCTAACTCCTTGTTAGCCTTCTCTATCTTCTGGCCTAATGAAGCCTTCCAGTTGTCAATCTTCTTTGCAATAGCCTCATCACCGAGTGCTATCATCTCAGCTGCAAGGATGGCAGCATTCTGTGCTCCATTAACGCCAACAGTAGCAACTGGAATGCCAGGAGGCATCTGAACGATAGAAAGCATGGCATCAAGGCCATCGAGCATACCCTTAATTGGCACGCCAATGACAGGAAGTGATGTTGAAGCGGCGATAACTCCAGGCAAAGCAGCAGCCATACCAGCAGCAGCAATGATAACTTTTACACCACGACCTTTTGCTTCCTTGGCAAAAATCTCTACTGCGGCAGGTGTACGATGAGCAGAGAGTGCATTCACTTCAAAGGGAATCTCTTGCTCTTCCAACCACTTACATGCTTTTTCCATTACGGGTAAATCGCTTGTTGAACCCATGATAATACTAACTAATGGCTTCATATTCTTAATGTATTAAGTGTTTATTCTTTATTTATTTTGTAACTATATATTATGTAGACAGATATTACTTTCTGTCAGTTTACTGTTTATTCTTTTCTAATCAGTTGTCTTACCGATTCTTAGTCATTCTACACAACGATGATTGTAATGAATGAACAGACGATACCTAAGAAGAAACCCGATGCCACCTGCTCTAATGAATGTTGTCTAAGAATCATTCTACTGCTACCTACAAAGCCTGAAACGATGAGCGTAAGACAAAGCC
>CAUVDL010000080.1:0-10386 GCA_963550695.1 uncultured Prevotella sp.
TTGTTAACGTATGAATGGATGTTCTCTGTATAATCAGTGTTGTACATCACAGCCACCTCGATAGGAATGTTCTGCTTCTCTGTTTTGAGATAGATAACATCATCGAAGAGGTGCTGACGATGGCGATCAACGTAACGAACAAACTCCTTCAGACCATCCTTAGCATGGAAGACCTCTGTACGTGTCTTGCCTGTCTCAGGGTCTGGGCGAAGATCAGAAAGTGTAATCTTAATACCAGCATTCAGATAAGCCAACTCGCGCATACGACGTGCTACGATTGCCCATTGGTAAACTGTAGTAGTAAATATCTCTGGGTCTGGCCAGAACTGTTGACGTGTACCAGTTTTTTCGGTCTCGCCAACAACCTTTACAGGATAGAGAGGCTTACCCTTCTCATACTCCTGCTGGTAGATTTTACCATCACGGAACACCTGTGACTTCATGTGTGTAGAGAGAGCATTTACACAACTAACACCCACACCATGCAAACCACCGCTGACTTTATACGAACCCTTGTCGAACTTACCACCTGCATGGAGAACAGTCATAACAACCTCAAGGGCACTCTTGTGAAGTTTTTCGTGCATGTCAACAGGGATACCACGACCATCATCCTCAACGGTAATGGAGTTGTCCTCGTTGATTGTAACCTCAATGTTCTGACAGTAGCCAGCCATTGCTTCGTCGATAGAGTTATCGACGGTCTCGTTAATCAAGTGGTGGAGTCCCTTCTCACTGATGTCGCCAATGTACATAGCAGGACGCTTGCGAACTGCCTCCAAGCCTTCTAAGACCTGGATGTTACTGGCGGAGTAATTATTCTCGTTTTCTGGATTTTCTGCCATTTTCTTTCGATTGTTCTTATAGTATGCAAAGGTACATTTTTTCCTTTATATTTGGAAATAAAAACTTGCAAAAAACACAAAAGGAAGCATATTAATTTGTCGTTTTGTGCTGATAATTAGCTTTTATTCTTCTTAGTGGTAATACTTAATTTCCTTATAAATGAGGATTGTTCGGAAAAGTCATTATCTGTACCTTTGCAACACAAAAACATTAACGAAAAGCCTTCTTTTATGTTAAGTACCTTATTATTGGCATCCCTTACAATCAGTGGAGTAGCTGGAGTGACTCCAGACTCAGTAGTGAACAAAGATGTATCACTTAAAGAAGTAGTCGTAACTGACTTCAAACAGAACAAAAGAAACCTTACCTCTGTTGCTGTCTCAACTATTAACCATCAGCAATTATTGAATCAACAAATTGTGAGTTTGAAAGAGTTGACGGCTGTTATGCCTAACTTTTATATGCCCGACTATGGTTCGTATGCTAACACACCTATCTTTATTCGTGGTATCGGAGCAAAGACGAAGGGTTCTGCTGTGGGTTTCTATGTAGATGGTGTACCTCACTTTGAGTCGTCAGCCTTTAATATTGACCTCAGTGATATTGCTGCTGTAGATGTGTTCCGAGGTCCACAAGGAACCTTATATGGTCGCAATACTATAGCAGGTGTTATCAATGTTTACACACATAACCCTCTTGAGTATCAGAAAACACGTATAAAAGTTGGCTATGGAAGGTATAATGACTTTGTAGCACAGGCTTCTAACTATTCTAAACTGAGTGATAAACTTGGTCTGTCAAGTGCTATTTCTTATCATCATAACGATGGTATGTTCATTAATCAGTTCTTGAATAATAAGGCTGATAAGGTGAATGAGACAGAAGGGCGCTTAGGACTTTACTGGCGACCAACTACAAATTGGCTTATTCATCTCAATAGTACTCTTACCCATAGTAAGCAGAATGGTTATCCATATGCACCTTATGATCTTGTTAAAGATGCACTATCACCTATTAGTTATAACCGCAATAGCACTTACAAGCGTCTGATTTCAACAACTGGTCTTAATGCTCGATATGAGAATAGTCGTATTAGTTTCAATAGTCAGACGTCTTATCAATTTATCAAATCACACCAAGGATTAGATCAAGACTTCACCCCGAAGGACGTATTCTTTACTGATAATAGTTATCATCAGAATATGTTATCCCAGGACATAACCTTGAAGTCGAATGACAAAGGACATTATCAATGGATTATTGGTGTGTTTGGTATGTTGCTACATTCAAACCAATTCATAGAAACGAGTTTTTATACGAAGGATTTTTCAACTCCTACTTCCTATAAGAACCCTACAGCAGGCTATGCAATCTATCATCAGAGCTCTTATAATATATGGAGGGGTTTGTCGGCAACTGTTGGTTTACGATTCGATTATGAGCATGCTAAAACAAGCTATAATCAAGATAAGGTAACATTAACAACAGGTGCTAATACACATGTAAAGGACTTTATTAGTAGTGCAAACTTCCGTCAGTTCACCCCTAAGTTTACGCTTCAATATCTTACAAATAGGGATAATCTCTACTATGCGAGTGTCACTCGCGGTTATAAGCCAGGCGGATTTAATACTATTTTTAAGACCGACGCAGAGCGTGCATACGACCCAGAATACAGCTGGAATTATGAGATTGGGGCTCGATTAAAGTTCTTGAATGGACGACTAACTGCTAAAGCGGATATCTTCTACATTGATTGGCGACACATGCAGACAACCTACACTATTCCTGCTGTGGGTAATTTAATTGCTAATGCAGGGCACACGAATAGTAAGGGATTCGAACTCTCATTTGCTTATCATCCAATTAAGAGCTTACAGTTTAGTATGAACTATGGTTACACACACGCTCGATACTTAGAATATAAGAAGAGTGCTACTGAGGATTTCTCGGGTAATAGACTTCCTATGGTGCCTAATCACACGCTCTCAATAGATGGAACTTACACCGTTCTGCAGGCTGGTTGGTTTGATAAGATTGTTGTTAATGCAGGCTTAACAAGTCTCGGTCGTATTTATTGGGCTGATGACAATATCGTTCGCCAGAACTTCTATGCAACGCTTAATGCAAAGGTTAGCCTCACAAAAGGTATATTCACTTGGGGGCTATGGGGTAAGAATCTGACAGGAACTGACTATATAGCGTACAGTTTCAAGATGTCAAGTGGTAACTATGCACAGAAGGGTAAGCCTCTCACCTTTGGTACTTCCCTCAGCGTGACATTCTAACGAGAGGATAGAGGCAAGGATAAAAAGGATGCTACAACTATTTCTGTTTACTCCTTCCGAAGTCTTTTCCCATGGTACATAATACGCTGCTCTACTTTTATAATTCATTACATGTTCAACAGCATTTCATCAAAGAAATTAAGTTTTGGTACGTTCTTCTGTCTATATATCGCTCAGATGGTACCGTCATCCTTTCTTATGACAGCCTTACAGGTTATCATGAGAGAAGGACAATATAGTCTTGCAACCATTGGATTGCTAAACCTTGTACGAGTTCCATGGACGATAAAGTTTCTATGGTCACCTTTCGTTGACCGACACTGCGTAACAGTGCGTGATTACAAACGTACGATTATCACTACAGAGTTGATATATGCCGTTGCACTCTTAGCCACAGGGCTTATTAATGTGCGTTCAGAAATCATGCTTGTAATCATTCTGGCGTTTATCTCTATGCTTGCTTCGGCTACACAAGACATTGCTACAGATGCACTTGCTATCCTTTCTTTTAAGAAGCACGATCATAGCATGCTCAATAGTATGCAGTCTATGGGAGCCTTCGGGGGTGCAGTTATTGGCGGAGGTGTATTGCTCATCTTACTAAAAAGCTATGGTTGGAATGTTGTAGTACCCTGCTTAGCCTTGTTTGTTTGCATGATGCTCATCCCCTTAATGTTCAATCCTCTTATAAAGATAGAGAATGAGAAACCAAGAGAGCGAGCTAAGTGGACCGATATCTTTAGTTTCTTTGGACGTAAGGAAATATGGCCGCAGATAGGTTTCTTACTGCTGTATTACATGGGAATCATTGGTATTCTATCCATGTTACGTCCTTACCTTGTTGATAAGGGATACGACATGAAGGAAATAGGATTCCTTACTGGTATCGTCGGGACGGCTGCATCCTTCGTTATGGCGTGGTTTTCTGGAGTGCTTATACGCCGAATCGGAATTTATAAGGCTCGTATTATCATTGCAGGACTTATTATTCTGGCACCTATCTACTTCCTTGCAATGACTTTTGCCGACTTTAACAAGACTGCATTTGTCATTGGAATCATTTATATCCAAGCTTGTTACGGATTGGCTACTGTGGTTCTTTACACTACAGCCATGCGATGCGTACGTCCTGGTAGAGAAGGGACTGACTTCACCATACAAATTGTTATTAGTCATGTAAGCGGTCTGCTCGTTGCGGTATTGGCGGGAACGGTGGCACATATCTTTGACTATCGTGGTCTTTATATAGCTGAAACGGTGGTGGCTATTGTTAGCCTTATCTTTGTTCTATTAGCTTTTAGGAAGGAAAAATAACCCGTATATACGTAATTGAACATGACAAATTGATTTCTTTTTAGTAATAATTTATTTCGACGAATGAAGCAAGAATTGATTGATAAATACAATGTATCTGTGCCTCGTTATACGAGTTATCCACCAGCTAATTTCTTCCGACCTTTTGCTGGGGAAGAGTTTCTGAAGGAGATTGATTATAGCAATGAGGTACGTGAGAAGAATCTTTCTTTTTATTTTCACATGCCTTTCTGTCGGCGTCTTTGTCATTATTGTGGCTGCAACTCTTATCCAATGGTTAAAGAAGAGCGTGTTGAAGCCTATGTGCAAGCGCTGCATAAGGAGATAGACATCGTAGCAAAGCATCTGGATAAAAGTAGACGTATATCACAGATTCATTATGGTGGTGGTAGTCCAACTGCTATGCCTGTAAGCGTTCTTAAAGAACTGAATGAGCATCTGCTGTCGCTTTTTTCTACGATAGAACAGCCTGAGATAGCCATAGAATGTCATCCAGGTTATCTAACGGCTGAGGACTGGCATGGACTGTTGGATGCACGATTTAATCGTTTTAGTTTAGGCGTACAGGACTTCAATGAAGAGGTGTTGAGGCTTGTAAATCGTACGCCTTCTGAATTGCCAACAGAGGAAATAGTGTCAATTCTTCGTAGTGCGGGTGTTAATATTAATATGGACTTCCTCTTTGGCTTGCCGCTTCAGACGTCGGATAGTTTTAAGAAGACGATAGAGCGTGCTGTAGCAATGCGTCCCGATCGTGTTACAACATTTAGTTATGGACACTGCCCATGGATCTTTAAGCGTCAGATGATACTTGAAAAGGCTGGTCTTCCTGGTACGGAGGAGAAGGCTTTGATGTTCCAAAAAGCTAAGGAAGTGCTGCATGAGGCGGGTTATCTTAGTATCGGTTTGGATCATTTTGTACTTCCTAATGATGAACTATCTGAGGCTTTGCAATCACATCGACTACATCGAAACTTCCAAGGTTATTGCACTCGTCGCACAACGGGGCAGGTGTATGCCTTCGGAGTGACGGGTATCAGCCAATTAGAAACTGCTTATGCACAGAATACAAAGTCGATAGATGAATATATATCAGAAGTTTCTGCGGGTACATTACCTATTCGGAAAGGTTACCAATTAACGCCCAAAGAGCGTATAGTACGTGAAGTAATTGAGCGTTTGATGTGTAACTATCATCTTGATTGGACACACCTTGCGGAGGATCTTGCTGTGTCGGTCGCTGACGTGAAGGGGGCTATCAATTATGATGTTGAACGCCTGCAAGAGATGGAAAGAGATGGTATTCTTTGTTTAACAGAGAATACTTTAGAGATGACAGGGGAGGGGAATCCCTTTGTTCGTACTGTGGCTGCTGCACTTGATCCGATGATGGTGGCTACGGATAAGAAGTTTTCAAAGCCGATATAAAAGCTTTACTCTTCCTTATCGTTGGGTAGAGAAACTGGGGAGAGGAGTCTATATAGCATAAATATTATGGAAGAAAGAAAGATAGTTGTCGTTGGTGCTGGTCTTACTGGTCTTACTTGTGCTGCTTATCTACGTCGTAAAGGTCAAGATGTAGTGGTTTTGGAGGCTACCGACCGTATCGGTGGACTTATGCAGACGGAGGAGGTTGATGGCTTTGTGATGGAACAAGGACCGAGTACGGGTACTATTAAATACCCTGAAGTGGCTGAACTCTTCGATATGTTAGGCGATGATTGTACGCTGGAAGTGGCACAGAGTTCTGCTAAATGTCGTTTGATATGGAAGGATGGACGCTTTCATGCCCTACCTTCTGGACTTTGGTCTGCTATCACAACTCCTCTCTTCACACTGAAAGATAAGTTCCGCATCCTTGGTGAGCCATGGCGTAAGAAGGGGATAGACCCTAACGAGAGTGTGGGTAGCCTTGCTGAACGACGCTTGGGACAGTCATTTGTTGATTACGCAGTCGACCCTTTCCTTTCTGGTGTGTATGCTGGTGATCCTTATCAATTACCAACTCGCCTTGCTTTGCCTAAACTCTACGACTTAGAACAGCGTTATGGAAGCTTTATTAAAGGGTCTATGGCACTTGCAAAACAACCAAAAACGGATAGAGAAAAGCGTGCAACGAAGGCTGTCTTCTCTACTCGTGGAGGTTTCCGTAGTCTTGTTTCTGCATTAGGGAGAGTTATTGGTGATGAGAGAATCCGAACGAATTGTAAAGAACTAAGTATAGAACCGTTAGGAGATAAGTGGAAACTATCTTGGGGTAAGAATACTATAATAGCTGAACAGGTTATTACAACTTGTCCTGCCTATGCCTTGCCTAAGTTGTTGAACTTCTTACCTAAGGCTCAACTTGACGACTTAAGCAATCTTTATTATGCTCCAGTGATTGAGATTGGAGTGGGAATGAAGAATACGGGGGATGTACATTGGAATGCCTTTGGTGGATTAGTACCGTCTAAAGAAAAGCAGAATGTGTTGGGAGTCCTTATGCCTTCCGCTTGTTTTCAGGGGCGTTCGCCTAAGGAAGGAGCCAATTACGCATTCTTCATAGGTGGTGCTTGTCATCCTGAATATATTAATAAGACGGATGAAGAACTGATAGAATTGGTTAATACGTCCCTTCATACGATGTTGGGTTATCCTAAAGGCACGTGTGCTGACGTCATTCGTATTTACAGACACAGCCATGCTATTCCGCAATATATGCCCGAAACAGATGCTCGCCTTCGTACTATTGATGCCGTAGAACTTACTCATCCTGGTTTACATATCATTGGTAATTTGAAAGATGGTATCGGTATGGGCGATAGAATCAAGCAGGCTGTGGATATGGCAGAGAAGATTAGTTTGTCTGTATCGTAAATACAAGCTATCTTATACGAATATTTCTTGTTTCAATTTGCTGTCACTTTTAACACTTCAGTTACTTCTCTGTAAACTAATAAGTTAAATGCTTACAATGGATGATAGCAGTGACAGCAAATTGAATTTATCCCAATGGCCTATACAAAAACACAAAGTCAAACAAGTATATAACATACAAAAAGCCATAATCCTATTGGATTACGGCTCTATTATTCTTTTCAGCTATGACTGAAAGTATTTTTTTATCCCAAAGCAGCTACGTGCTTGCAGAGAGCAGACTTCAAATTAGCTGCCTTGTTCTGGTGGATAACGTTAGTCTTTGCCAACTTATCCAACATCTTCTGTACAACAGGATAGAGCTTAACTGCCTCTTCTTTATCCGTCATGCTACGCAACTTGCGTACTGCATTACGCATAGTCTTAGCATAATATCTGTTGTGCAAGGTCTTAACCTTGTCCTGACGGATTCTCTTCAATGATGATTTGTGATTTGCCATCTTTGTTTTCTTCTTTTATTTTACTTGTAGTCCCTAGCAGAGTCGAACTGCTCTTTAGAGAATGAAAATCTCTCGTCCTAACCGATAGACGAAGGGACCATAGCTGGTTTTGCGGGTGCAAAGGTAGTCCATTTATTTTAATCAGCCAAACTTTTCGCTAATAAATTTTCGTAAGAGGCTGTATTTTTGTATTTTTGCATTGTTTTTCGTATGATTTTGAAGTCAAAGGCAATTGTTTTACGTTCTCTGAAGTTCGGTGACTCATCGCTAATAATTGATATGTTTACCGAGTTAGAGGGGCGTATTTCTTTTATAACGCGCATTCCTAAGACGGCGAAAGGGAAGATCAAGAAGCAGTATTTTCAACCGCTGACCTTACTCGACCTTGAATTTGATTACCGTCCGCGAACCTCTTTGCAGCGTATAAAGGAAGTGCGTATCCTTCGCCCTTACGGCTCTATCCCCTTTGATCCAGTTAAGTCGGCTATCCTTCTCTTTCTTTCTGAATTCCTTTATTATGTTACTCGCGGTGAGCAACAGAATGCCCACCTATATAATTATGTATGCGCGAGTATGGAATGGTTGGATGAGGCTGAGCGTGATTATGCTAATTTCCATCTTGTCTTTATGATGCGATTGAGTCGTTTCATCGGTTTCTTCCCTAATCTGGATGCCTATCAAGAGGGTTCTTGCTTTGACCTTCGCAATGCAACCTTTACAGAGAGTGCACCGCTTCATTCTGATTATCTTCTTCCTGCAGATGCAGCAGGGATAAATAAGTTGATTCGTATGGACTACGAGAATATGCATCTCTTCCGCCTTTCTCGTCACAATCGCAATCGTATTTCTGATATCGTATTACATTACTATCGAATCCATGTGCCTGATATGCCTGAATTGAAGAGCTTTCAAGTACTGCGTGAACTGTTTAGTTAAGGTGCTTTACGATGTTATTTAGGTATTAATAAATGCTCCTATAATGACCGTATTTTATACTTATAGAAAGTCTTTATCGAATTCTTTTCATGAAAAAAAATATTTTTCTTCGTGAAAATAAATATTTATCTTCATGAAAATAATTTCTTTTTTTCATGATAATAATTCGTGATTGGTATTTTGTTGCTTGTTTTTTTTATTACTTTTGTGGACTTGAAGGATGAAAATTCAAACTTAACCTATTATATAATATAAGTCTATGAAGTTAACAGAACAGCGCAGTAGTATGCTTCATGGTGTACTGCTGATTACTTTGTTTGCCTGTGCAGCGTTCTATATCGGTGATATGGGATGGGTGAAAGCACTTTCGTTGAGTCCGATGGTCGTTGGTATTATCTTGGGTATGCTTTATGCCAATAGCCTTCGTAATAATCTTCCTGAGACGTGGGTGCCGGGTATAGCCTTCTGTGGAAAACGGGTGTTACGCTTTGGTATTATCCTATATGGCTTTCGATTGACTTTTCAAGACGTGGTGGCAGTGGGTTTTTCAGCCATTGTCGTGGATGCGATAATCGTTTGCGGAACAATTCTTTTGGGTGTTTTGCTGGGCAAGCTCTTAAAGATGGATCGCAGTATAGCTCTTTTGGCAGCTTGTGGAAGTGGTATCTGTGGAGCTGCAGCGGTATTAGGTGTCGACGGAGCTATCCGTCCGAAGCCTTATAAGACAGCTGTGGCAGTAGCCACGGTGGTAATTTTTGGAACACTATCAATGTTTCTTTATCCTATTCTTTATCGTGCAGGTGTCTTTGATTTATCACCCGATGCAATGGGAATCTATGCTGGCTCGACGATTCATGAGGTGGCTCACGTTGTTGGTGCAGGCAATGCGATGGGTGCTGCTGTGAGCAATTCTGCAATTATCGTTAAGATGATTCGTGTGATGATGTTGGTACCTGTGTTGTTGGTTATAGCTTTCTTCGTTGCAAAGAATTTCGCAGAACGAGACGAGGATACTGTCGGTAGTAGTAAGATAAACATCCCTTGGTTTGCTATCCTCTTTCTTGTGGTCATCGGTTTTAATTCTTTGAACTTACTTCCAAAAGAACTTGTCGACTTTATCAATACCCTCGATACCTTCCTTCTCACCATGGCAATGTCTGCACTTGGTGCTGAAACGAGTATTGATAAGTTTAAGAAAGCAGGTTTTAAGCCTTTCCTCTTAGCTGCAATTCTATGGTGCTGGCTGATCGGTGGAGGTTATTGCTTGGCAAAGTTTTTGCTGCCTGTGTTGGGTGTTGGGTGTTGAATGTTAGGTGATGATAAAGTGCGCATCTGAGGGAACATGTTTGTGTTTGGTTGTTGGTTGATGAGTGTTAGGTGTTGATGAAGTGCGCATCCGAGGGAACATGTTTTGCGTTTGGATGTTGGTTGATGAGTGTTAGGTGTTGATGAGGTGCGCATTCGAGGGAACATGTTTGTGTTTGGATGTTGGTTGATGAGTGTTAGGTGTTGATGAAGTGCACATCTGAGGGAACATGTTTTCGTTTGGGTGTTGGGTGTTTATTGTTAGGTGTTGATGAGGTGCGCGTTCGAGGGAACATGTTTGTGTTTGGATGTTGGTTGATGAGTGTTAGGTGTTGATG
>CAUVDL010000081.1:0-10051 GCA_963550695.1 uncultured Prevotella sp.
AACCGAAGGTTGACCTTACAAATGAAGAATTGGTTGCTAACTGTTTATTGAATACAGTTTTGATTGGTCGTCATCCGCGTTCATTTGAAAATGATTATCAAGCTATTGTAAAGTAGAAAGTAGTTGACGATTCAATAAATAAACGAGTTGACAAGTTGTTTGATAAGAAGGATTTAAATCCTTTTAATCGTTGAAACTTGCCAACTCGTTTTATTTATTAACCAACTAATAAGTTCGTATAATTTTTATTTATTAAGTAACTTGTCAACTATCATTTTTTAATATATTATGTCAAGTAACTTGTTTACTTATCAACTCGTCAACTCGTTAACTCATCACCATCATCTTACCCTCTAATCATTGTAATAATCATCTTAAATCTCTCTGGTGCATTTACAGAGTGAGGTGCGCCACTTGGAATGATGAAACTTTCGCCAGCACTAATCACATGCTTTACATTTTCAACGGTCAATTCCATTTTTCCATCAACAACCTGAATGAAGGCATCGAATGGTGCTGTATGCTCTGAGAGTCCTTGGTTAGCATCAAAGCTGAATAAAGTAACACTTCCAGCATTGCTGTGTACCAATTCTTTACTTACTACGCCACCTTCTGCATAATCAATCACATTGTTTGAAGTGAAAACAATTCCTTTTTCTACGTTAGCCATGTTTGTATTTCTTTGTTTGTTTTATAATACTTTGTTTTATCTTTCTTTGTTAAAACTAAATAGTACAAATTTGATGCCAAGCAAGAAAGTGGGAACAAATGTTACTTTTTTTGTTTGTTTATAGTGTTATAGATGGTAACTTATTTTATTTGTTTTACTTCTTGCGTAATTTTTATTTTTCCTTTACGGTAATGTTACGTTTTAACCCTTCAAATTTAACTCGCTTAACTGCTGAGCCTTTAAACAAATGTTGATATTCTTCTATAGTTAGGTTATGCCATTTCTCTTTGTTCATACTGAGGAGCTCTGACTTAGGTTGGAGAGCTGGTTCTGTATTAGGTGTCGCAAAGCGATTCCAAGGACAAGCTGTCTGACATCGGTCACAACCATAGATAGTATCACCCATGTGGCTTTTTGCTTCGTCAGATAACTCTCCTCGGTTTTCTATCAACTGATATGATAGACAGCGTTCGGCATGGAAATCCTCATAAGGGATGATGGCTCGAGTAGGGCAGGCATCAATACAACGATGGCAGTTTCCACAGTGGTCAGGCATAGGTTCATCATACACATCAACATCAAAAGGTAAGAAAATCTCCCCCAAGAAAAACATTGAGCCTGCATGGGGAATTATGAGCTGGTGATTACGTCCCACCCAACCAAGACCAGCTTTTTGTGCCCAGTAGCGTTCAAGAACAGGGGCTGTGTCGCAAAAGCAACGTATTGATAATTCTTCCCCTTCTTTTTGTTGGGGGAGTTGCCATTGTTCTGTTATCTTTATTGCTAATTCCCTCATCTTTAGCTTCATCAGGTCATGATAGTCCTGACCGAGTGCATAGGCTGCTATTTGGTACTCGCCTTTAGGCATCTGTTGAGAAGGAGCATAGTTTAGAGCGAGTGAAACGATACTTCGTACACCAGGAACGAGAAGTCGTGGATCAAGCCGTTTCTCTAAGTAGTTTGTCATATATGCCATTGAAGCCTCTTCTCCGTTTTCTAACCATCTTCGATATTTCTGTGCTATTGCTTCGTCAACGGGTGCAGCTTTTGCTATTCCACAAGCAAAGAATCCTATTGATTGTGCTAAAGATTTAATTGTTGATGATCGAACAATAGTCTTTTTCTTATTTATGTTTGGGGGTAAGGCATCTATCGATAGCATAAGATGAGTCAATTTTTCTTGTAGAGAAGGAAATGGTTAATTAGATGTTAATTAACGTTGAGGTATAAACTAATACTACAAGATATTATTCTTTTATTTCAAATACTATAGGGATATCGTAGTTAAAAGGTTTCGGCAGGGTCATCTGGGAATACTTTAAACTCGTACCCTTGGTCTTTAAGCCATTGCAATGATTCAGGGAGTGCTGTACGGAGCTTATCAATACTTTTAAGAGAGTCATGAAAGGTGATAATAGACCCATTACGAGCGTATCGTTTTACATTATTCACAATATCTGTGGCTGTTAACCATTTAGAATAATCTCTTGTTACAAGATCCCACATAACAACACGATAATTTTGTTTTACCCACCAATATACCGTATGGCGTAGCCATCCGTGTGGAGGACGAAAGTAAGGAGTGCTAAGTAAAGCATTAGCCTTAATAACGTCTACAGCATAAGTTAATGTCCAATGTTTAAAAGAATTAAGATGATGATAGGTATGATTTCCTACCTTATGTCCACGACGAATCACCTCCTGATATATTTCTGGATATTTTCTTACATTGTCAGCGACCATAAAGAACATAGCTTTTGCATTGAATTGGTCAAGTATATCGAGAATAAAAGGTGTTGCCTCTGGTATTGGTCCGTCATCAAATGTGAGATAGACGGAATGGTCGTTCTTGTCCATACGCCAAAGAGCGTGTGGATAAAGAATACGTAACCAGCGTGCAGGTTGTTCTATTAACATATTATTCGGTATATAGCTAAATTCTCTTCTCTGTGATTGAGGAAGAATTCTTTATGTTATTATTTATTAATCGGTCTAAGAATGTATTTTGATGAGCTTATGAGAGAGGGTAATGTAAAGTAAAAAAGCCAGAGTATGGCTGTCTTTTTCGACAACCAAATTCTGGCTTTTAGTTTTGAATATTTATATAGGATTATAATAATCCTACATCAATGCACCACCTCGGTTCTTGAATCTTACAAAAAGATTTTCAAGTTGGGCTGCATGTTTGTTTGCCCATTCACGATCAGCTTGCTCATTCTCGTTTACAAGATTCATCATAATCTGGAAATTCATCTTGCATGAACTCTGCGACATATTGAAGAGACGAGGATTAAGACTCAAGTAGTAATTCACGTACTGAAGTGAAATCTTCCACAACTCATCATATGTTTGGCGTGCCTTTGCCTTCTGGCCAAGCAATGCATATGCACGTGCCATATCTGAGGAACCACTCATGTAGCTTATAGGTACGTTATAGGTTGGTATTTCCTTCTCAGCCTTCTGTAACACTTTCAACGCCTTCGTCTTTTCCCCTTTTGCTATAAGGTGAAGGGCAAGATCAGCCATTTCACGACGATGTGTATAGCACATACGAGCTACAGTTTCATCAATGTAAAGTCCTGGCTTGCTAAGGCCACCCCATTTGAAGCGATTCATCATGACATCGTATGTTTTCTCGGTATCAAAATTACGCATATTGATACCAGTAGAATTTGCTTTGTCCATTGTAGAGAATGGAGTGATACGATTTACGAGACCTTCCTGAATGAAGTTTTCACCTAAGTTCATAAAGTTCTCTGCACCAACGGTTATTGCTACATAGAGAGGACGTGTCCAATTACAGTTAGCAATCATTTCAAGCATCATCAAGTCGTTCTTGTATAACGCTTGCTTTCCTGCCAATGAGATAACCATACGGTCTGGAATAGAATCACCTGGACGCATCATACCACTTCGACGAACAGCTTCCTTATCAATAGTCATATAGATGGTATCGGTAGGAATAACATGGTTCTGTGCATTCTTTGAACGTACCCAGTACTTAAGAATATTTTTTAACTCAAATGGGTCATCGCCAAACTGTGCCTTTGCAGAAACTGGATCCTGCTGGTAGAACTCTCGTATTTGCTCCTTAAATTCTGGCTGAATCTGTACATACTCATTTGTACCGCTTACATAATCAAGGCGTGACCATGAGATAGGTACACTTGGTGAGTTGTAAGCAGGACGTCGCATCTGATCGATGTACCAGTCTGTCTGCAGATAAGAAAGGTTACAAACGCGTGTGTCTGTACGTACTCCCTCAACCTCTTGGTTGTACCAAAGAGGGAAGGTGTCGTTATCACCATTGGTAAAGATAATTGGATTACCCTTTTGTTGTAATGAGTTAAGGTAGTTCTGACCAAAGTCACGACAAGTATATCGGCCAGAACGGTCATGGTCGTCCCATGTCTGTGATGCCATCTGAATAGGCACAAGCAGGCAGACAAGTGAAATGACTGATGCTGAAAGCACAGGTGCAACCTTCAGCTTACGTGCCCAGTCATAGAGTGCCAATACGCCCAATCCACACCATATTGCGTATGCGTAGAACGAACCAGCATAGGCATAATCACGCTCACGTGGCTGACTTGGTGTCTGGTTCAAATAGATTACGATGGCAAGACCAGTCATGAAGAATAAGAAGAATACAACCCAAAACTGTTGTATACCCCGTTTCCCACGCCATGCCTGCCAGAAAAGACCGATTAAACCGAGCAATAATGGTAGACAATAGAAGACGTTGTGTCCCTTGTTTGCTTTCAACTCATCTGGTAACAAGTTTTGGTCACCATAAAGCGAATTGTCAATGAATGATATACCTGTAATCCAGTTACCATGTTCTGGTTCACCATTACCTTGAATATCGTTCTGTCGTCCTGCAAAGTTCCACATGAAGTAACGCCAGTACATGAAATTACACTGATAAGAAAGGAAGAACTTTAAGTTTTCCCATTGTGTAGGCATCTTTACGCCATCAACATCATGGCCAGTAATACCACCCATCCACTGTTCGTATAAACCTGCAGAGCCTGGGTTGTACATACGTGGGAATAACATGTTCTGTTCGAATACCTGTGTTGCTTTATGACGAACAATGAAGTAAGAGTCTTTCTCGTCTTTAGACGCTTTCTCCTTGCGCTCATAAACTGGTGCACCCTCATCAAACTTATAGTGCATACCATCTTCTGCTACAGCAGGTTGACTTGAGTATGCCTGTCCGTAGAGTAATGGACGATCACCATACTGGTCACGACTCAGATAACTACCCAAAGTAAAGATATCCTCCGGTGAGTTCTGATCCATTGGTGGGTTGGCTGTTGAGCGTATAACGATTACAGCATATGAAGAGTAGCCGATAAACAACATCAGCATACAAAGTAACGCTGTATTCTTTATGCGTGAAGATACAAGTGCAACACGCTGTTTCTTACCATCCTTGTTTAATGGATGCTGCCATTGAAGCAGTATGTAAACGAGTGCAAGTACGACAAGTCCTGTAAAGAATGCTGTCCATCCATAGCCATAGAATGGAATACCAATCAGTCCCAATGCTGCCAAGAATGCAATGTTCTGACGGCGTGGACTCTTGTCCTGATATGTCTCATAAATGCCCCAAATGAAGGAAGCAATGAGTAAGGCAATATAAATAATGGTACCCGTGTTAAATGGCATTCCAAGTGTATTCGTGAAGAACAACTCAAACCATCCACCTACAGTAATAATACCTGGAACAACACCATAAAGAACGGCTGCAACGAGAATTACTGAGAGAAGCAAAGCAAATAGCGAGCCTTTTAGGTTTGCATCAGGCACCTTCTTATAATAGTAAACCAGTGCAATGGCTGGAATACAAAGGAGGTTGAGTAGGTGCACACCAATAGATAAACCTGTCATATAGGTAATCAGTACCAACCAACGGTCAGAATGGGGTTTATCTGCATTATCTTCCCATTTCAAAATAAGCCAGAATACAACAGCTGTAAAGGCTGATGAATAGGCATATACCTCGCCCTCAACTGCTGAGAACCAGAAAGTATCACTGAAAGTATAAATCAGTGCACCAACAAGGCCTGCACCTTCGATGGCTATAGTTTTTGCAAGTGAAGGAGCTTCACTGTCACGCACAATCAGTCGACGTGAGAGGTGGGTAATGGTCCAAAAAAGAAACATGATACACGTTGCCGAAAGCAATGCGCTCATGGTGTTGACCATACGTGCTACCTCTGTTGGATCGCTCGCAAAATGTGAGAAGAGATTGGCTGTGAGCATAAAGAATGGTGCCCCAGGAGGGTGTCCAATCTCCAGTTTATACCCTGTTGTAATAAATTCTGGACAGTCCCAAAAACTGGCTGTCGGTTCAATTGTGGAACAGTAGACGAAAGCTGCAATAAAGAATGCAAGCCATCCGACAATGTTGTCCACCAGTCTGAATTGTTTCATTTATACGATTAGAATTTATTGTCTACTCATCTTTCTCGGATAAGCAGAGATATTTATTTCGAAATAATCACTGCAAAGATAATAATATTAATCAAAACAACATAAAGAGAGTGGAGAAATTATAATAAAATGTGATGAAAAGAACATTACTAACGTTTGGAATTGACTTTATTTGCTTGGGTTAAAGCATAAAGGTAAGATTATGTAAATGTGTTTTTTGAAGTTTTATACTCGAAGAGGAAGATTATATAACACATCTTACAAGAGTTTTTTTTATTTTAAGTTGCTGTCACTTTTAACATTTCATGTAAAACCACTGTAAACTAATAAGTTATATGATGATTTTGGATGACAGTAGTGACAGCAAAATTATTTTTAGAGAAATACTTTGTTCTCTTTATACTGAATTCGGGCGCGTTAAAGAGCATTCGTCTATTATGGATATGCCAATAAGGTTTCGGGAAACGCAAATGATTGTGTTTAAGAATGATGATTAAATTATGGGTCTTCAGGATTTTGGAGTGATAAGTTTTGCCGCTTGTGTTTAGAGTTTGAAGCAATGTCACACGGAGGCACGGAGAGGACGGAGGATTATTAAAACAAAGCAATGGAAGTCACGGAGGCACCGTCGGTGCATAGAGCGACGGAGCTTGTTTGCCAATTCTATTAGCAATTTATATACAAAGAACTTATCCCAAAATAGTTATCAAGAATCTGTATGCTATACCTCCGTCGCTCTATGCACCGTCGGCACCTCCGTGACATTGCATTACCTCCGTCCACTCCGTGACTCCGTGTGCCTAATATATAAGTCTTTTAGTTTGTCACTCCAAATTTCGGAAGAACCTAAATTATTCGAAAGTTTGAGATGAGTATTCATTTTTTACATCTTGATATAAGTTTGCATATAGAAACTTTAAATTACTTATAGTGTTGCTTAGCACATATTGTGCTGTTAATAAGCACCATTGGTGCGGAGTACTAACACCAATGTTATGGAGCACATCTCACTTAGCTATAAGTTGTCAAATTGGACTGGAGAGATGAAAAATCAAAGGGTATGGTTGTCTTGCTGTCAAAGGATGCACGAAGTAGCAGTTTGTAGCCCAATACACATCTGCCTTTTACGTGATTGAAAACACGACTAATACCCTGCATTCTCACGCCATTCTTCCCAAGCATGGTGTCATCTATAATAAAAGGCAAGATAACAGGTGACCGATGCCAAACTTGCCAAAAAGATGAAATAAATCATCACTCATCCGAGTTTTAACACTCAAAAGTTTGGATAACTCGCTTATTTTCTTTATTTTTGCTTCCATAATAGTTGTGTTGTCTTGTCTTTAAAATCAGTTCTTTAGCAATTACTAATTACAAAGAAAATTCGACGAACTTTTTTCTATCTTATTTATTAGGGTGGGAAACTTTAGTAACTAATTCTAATGCTATCAATACTGTAAGGCATCATTTTAGATTTGGAGATGTATTGGAATATAGAATCCCAGGAGGGCAATGTGCAAGATTTAGTGGTGGTAGCAAAACATTTATAGGATTTTTAGAATAAGAATATGAGTAAATTTAATATAGAACTATCAAGTGTTCCTGATAGAGAAAATCTTGTAGCAGAAATCTGGTATGAAAAAAAAATGGTTGCCGAAATCAACAAAGAAACAGAAAAATTTGTGATAGAATTTTGTCTTGATGGAAAAATTTCATTTATGTTGGATGAATTTCTCGAGGTACTTGAAAATGCAAAAAGAAGAATACTTGAAAGATAATGCTTCGTTAATGCTCCAAATCGGGAGTTATTGCAATAATCATCTGATTTCAAAAACTTTTCACTTTAAGGTTTCAAAAATCTGCAAACAAGGTTTTGAAAAATAATTACATATTTCCAAATAAAAACTCTATAAATAACGGCAAAAACACATACAAGCAACTGGTTTGTAACCACATGGAAGTCAATTAGTTATAAAGCAGTAAAGTAAAAGGTGCTTGATTGGACTTCAAAAGGGCGTTAGTAAGGGTCTTAAAGGGCATCTTTTGCAAGCCAATTGGGCGTCTTTTAGAAGCTAAAAGAGCATGTATTGGTTTTGAACTGGATAAAAATAGTTTACAAATTTCAACTAATAAGGGAATAAGTTGTTTGTAAAATACAGATAGCCATCGCATCTAATTATTTTTATTATATAGTTTATTCCCCCCTTTGTAAAACAATCTAATTGAGGGTAATCATACTATGTATGTGGATTAATCTTATTCTATTAACAATCTACACATTTAACGGAAGAACCTTAAAAAATACATTTATCAATTATATCTTGACTGATGCCTTCTTTTTTGAGCCTTTCTGCAATAATCGATTTCAGATTTTTATTTTCATTATACTGGTAAATCATATGCCCCAATAACTCTATAGCATCTTCTATCCTTTTCTGACCACTTTCTTTTTTAATATCTATTTCTGAAAAAAGAGAGCGATCCCTATGTAAGTTAAGATAATAGATACCACCTATAATTAAAGAGGAAATTGCAGCAATGTCGATACCAGTGCCCTTAAACTTTTCCTCATAAGTTTTTACCAAAGGCAACGTATGCATCTCACGCAACATTGCCGTTCTTACTGTGGTTTCATTACCCTCTGCGATTTCCCAGCGTAAAAGTTCCAACATTACAGAACGCTCTGATAAGGATTTTTGTACTTCCTTAAAAATACTGATATATCCATTTACATCGTCAGTTGGAAATTGGCTACCTGAAATAATATCCTTAAACCAATAATCGTACTTCCTGACAAATTCGTCAAGAAATTCATCAAGATTATTGTATCTATTATAAAAGACAGGAGGCTCTATTCTCGCTTTTTTTATCAGATCAGTAACAAGCATAGCAGAGAACCCTTTCTTTTTAATTAGGCTCTCTGCAGATTTTATAATATCAGCCTCTAAATCTACCTTCGTCCTTCTATATCTCTTTGGTTTCTTTTCTTCCATAATTATTAAAAAGGAATTGACTTCCGTATCTTTACCAATGCATTTACTAAATCATCCAACTGAGTAAGTTCATGGGTAGCTAATACACTAACTCTCAATCGAGCTTCCTTCGTTCTTACAGCAGGATAAGTGATTCCGCTTACAAATATACTCAATTTTTGCAGTTCACGGGAAATCTCATATTTGCTATTTCGCTTTCTGACTTTTTATGAATATCAAGATATCCGCCTATCGCTTGAGCAGCACTTGCACCTGAGCCATACTTTAAGATTGCTTCAATACCAGCCTTCTTCGTTTCCTCCCTTTGTGACATTCCAAGATAATCATTAGAGATATACGCAGAAACAACGCCATCATAACCTTCAATCTCCATTTTGGCTCCGACACCTGTCTTTGACATAACCCAATATCCCTTACAACCGAAGGTCTTCATCTGGTCAATATACGCTTGGAATTTTTGACTTCTATCAATAATATTCTCTTTAGAAGATAGTTCAAAGTCTTTTAAAGTAGTGATAGTTCTATTCATATAAACAATGTATATATAGTTAATATCATTGCAAATATACTGAAAATAATAACAAAACACAAATTTAGAAAATAAAAAAATAGAAAAATTTTGTATTAAACAATAATGTTTGTATATTTGCAATTGATATAATTATCGACTACATATAAAATTATTAGGCTGTAAAAATATAATATGAAGTGGAGTAAATATAATATTCTATTTAAAGTGCAGACAGAAGATAACTATCTTTTGTTTAATACGATGTCTAATTCTGTTTTGAAACTTGACAGTGACAATGCCAAGGTTCTAATGGATACCAAAGCAGGGTGGTGGAGTTAATAACATTAGAAATGAAGATATGTCACAAATGCCTATCTGTGATGCTGTTTGTTACCCATCAGAAATGGGAGTGTGTCATTGTTACAAAAATTTGGC
>CAUVDL010000082.1:0-9563 GCA_963550695.1 uncultured Prevotella sp.
AACTGTCTCGTTGATCAGGAGTTCCAGTTTGGTGATGGCGACAAGCAGAGCGTTAGCGAGTGGCTTAAGGCTCAGAGCAAGGATCTTAAGATTGTTGCTTACAAGCGCTTCACTCTCTCTGCAGAGTAATCACAGAGCTTCGTTAGAAGAAATATATGGGAGTTGCAGGATAGCCATTAGGCTCCTGCAACTCTCTTTTATTAGAAGTTAGGGCTTATTAGCCGTATTTGGCTTATTAGCCTAATAAGCCCAATTAGGCTAATAGGACCAATAAGGCTTATTAGCCCAATAATTTCCCAAAACTACCAACAATGAAAATCTTTGCAATCGGCATGAATTATGCCGAACATAATAAATCGTTAAACGAAACGTTATCTACAAAGGAAGGACCAGTTATCTTCACTAAGGCAGACTCTGCCCTACTGAAAGATAAAAAACCTTTCTTCATACCCGATGACTTGGGAACGATTGAATATGAAACGGAACTCGTGGTGCGTATCTGTCGATTGGGAAAGACCATCTCTGAGCGTTTCGCCCATAGATACTACGATGCTGTGACAGTTGGTATTGACTTCACAGCTCGAGATTTACAGCAAAAGCTAAGAGCAAAAGGACTACCATGGGACCTTTGTAAAGGTTTTGATGGTTCGGCAGCTTTGGGTGAATGGGTACCAAAGGATAAATTCCTTGATATACAACGACTCCGCTTCCATCTTGATATTAACGGACAGACGGTACAAGAGGGATGTACAACTGATATGCTATACAAAGTAGATGAAATCATCAGTTACATCAGTCGCTACTTCACCCTCAAGACTGGTGACATCATCTATACAGGCTGTCCATCAGGTTGTGGACCTGTACATATCAATGACCACTTGGAAGGATACATTGAAGAGAGAAAGGTTCTCGATTTCAATTGCAAATAAACTAAAGAGAGTAAATTATAGATTTCTAAACCTTTATGGCGTAGACATCTGTACATACTCTACAAAGAGACTCAAATAATCGAACCAAACAGAGGGAATAACTGAGAAAAAACTTAAGGAGGAATACATTAATAACATGACAAAAGAAATCAACAAGCTGTTAATGCGCCGTTCAACAATACTCTGCTTCATACTTCTGTTAGGCTATATAAAACTATCAGCTCAACAGCAAAGATTCTTTAATCTAACAGTTAAGGATGTGACAATAGATTCAGTATTGCCACAGTTCCGCTATGCTATCCCTATTGGTGAACATTATGCTGACTCTATCTACGAATTGGAGATACGCTACCCTGAGTTCATTGACATGAACAAGACGGATATTGAACGTTATAACGCATTGACAACTATTGTCCCACCTGCATTACCAGAGATACATCAGCAGATGACTGTGGAACGCAAGCGTGGCGTATTAGAGATAGCTCTAATGCCTATCGTTCAGCGCAATGGAAAGAAGCAATTCCTCGTCAGTTTCATGATAGCCCTTACATCGCATCCTAAGAAAACAACGACAAAAAAGAATAAAGGAATTGAAACTCGTGCAGGTGGTTCATCGGCATCTACCCCTTCAAATCGCTATGCTGCACATTCCGTTCTTGCCAATGGTAAATGGGCAAAGATACGTGTTCCTGCTAATGGTGTCTATCAGTTGACCAATGATCTTATTCGCCGTGCCGGCTTTTCTAACATTGATAAAATAAAAATATACGGCTATGGTGGAAACTTACAGAAGGAGGTTCTAACGGCTGATGATATCACTTCACATGATGACTTACAAGAGGTACCAACCTATAATAGCAATGGTAGACGACTCTTCTATGCTCGTGGTCCTGTTAGTTGGGAAAGCAACACATCGGTGAAGAGAATCCGCAATCCTTATTCCAACTATGGTTATTACTTCCTAACAGAAGACAACAACACAGCACCTGCAACTATTGCAGACAGCAGCACCTTCCTTAATAGTTTCTATCCATCTGCAGACGACTACCATAGTCTACATGAAGTGGATAATTTCAGCTGGTATCACGGAGGACGAAATCTCTTTGAAGAGACTCCATTAAAGCTGAATGAAAGTAAAGTATTCACCTTGACTAACAAAGCACGTGCTACAAGTGCAAAACTAACGGTAGCCGTAACAACAGGTACCTATACTTCGATTGTTAAAGTAGAAGCAAATGGTAAACATTTGGGCGACATCAGAGTCACACCACAAGAATCGTTTGACAAAGGATATGAAGAAATCAGAACCTATACCCTCAACACACTTCATGCCGTTGACAGCATCAAACTGACAACCCTATCAGGTGGTCCAGCACGTCTTGATTATCTCATCATGACCTACCCTACCCCTGCGCCAGCCCCTTCTTTGAAGGCTTCTTTCCCAACCCCTGAATATGTTTACAACATAACAACTCAAGACCATCATGCTGACGAACCAGTCAACATGGTAATTATTATCCCTACAAGTCAGAAGTTATTACCCCAAGCAGAACGATTAGCCGACTTTCATCGTAGACACGATAATATTTCTGTACGAATAGTTCCAGCAGACGAACTCTATAATGAATTCTCCAGTGGAACACCTGACGCAATGGCTTATCGTCGCTACATGAAGATGCTTTACGACCGTGCTACTACCACCAATCTTCCACAGTCGCTCCTCCTCTTTGGCGATTGCGTATGGGATAATCGTATGGTTACCAGTGCTTGTCGTAACCTGACCCCAGATGACTATCTCCTTGCCTACGAGAGTGAGAACTCATTTAGTGAGACTGACTGCTATGTCAATGATGGTTGGTTTACTTTGATGGATGATGGTGAAGGAGGAGACTTACTGAGACGTGACAAAGAAGACCTCGGAGTGGGGCGCTTTCCTGTGACAGAGATATCAGATGCAAAGATATTAGTCGATAAAACAATCAACTATGCTGAGAACAAAAATGGTGGAAGCTGGGAAAATGTCATCATGTTCATGGGTGATGATGGTAACAATAATCTCCACATGCACGATGTCAATGAGACCGCAGAAACCATCATGGGACTTTACCCAAGCTATCAGGTTAAGAAAGTTATGTGGGACGCTTACACTCGTCTTTCGTCTGCAACTGGCAACACCTACCCTGAGGTAAGTGCTATAATCAAGCAGCAACAGGCACAAGGTGCACTTATAATGGATTATGCTGGTCACGGAAAGGAAGATCAGATTTCTCATGAAGCGGTACTCCGACTCAACGACTTTACCAACTTTACCAACACTAATCTACCACTTTGGATTACTGCCAGCTGTGATA
This sequence comes from uncultured Prevotella sp., assembly GCA_963550695.1. GTDB lineage: Bacteria > Bacteroidota > Bacteroidia > Bacteroidales > Bacteroidaceae > Prevotella. Next base: position 3,281 of record CAUVDL010000082.1, read on the forward strand.
TTATGCCATACGATGGTACTATCCCAACTATCGGTGAAGCAGCAATGCTAAACAAGAAGGGTGGCTCTGTTGCGTTCTGGGGTACTACTCGTACGGTATATGCATATTATAACAAGGCTATCAACACCTCCTTTCTCAAACATGTACTTAGCTTTACAAATGGTAAACCAAACACATTGGGCGAAGCTCAGCGCTTAGCTAAATGTGAGTTGATTAACTCTAACAGCGACCTTACACCTAACAAACTTCAATATGCCTTATTAGGCGACCCTGCACTCGCATTGAATCTCCCTACATTAGAGGTCAAGGTTGAGACTATCAATGGACAGACACCAAGTACAACAGGTTCTGTCGTACTCAAAGGTGGCTCAATAGTAACCGTCAAAGGTTACATAGCAAAGAACGGTAGTAAGCAAGGTGAATTCAAGGGGCTGCTCACAGCTACCGTACGTGATACAAAAGAACTTATCACTTGTAAGAAGCAGGAAGACACGTCCGCAAGTGCTTTCCAATATTATGACCGTCAGAAGGTGCTATACAATGGTACAGACAGTATCAAGAATGGTGAGTTTACATTCACCTTTGCTGTGCCACGTGACATCAACTATGCTGCAGGTACAGGCCTAATGAATTTATCTGCCATAAACGACAACCATACCCTCATAGCACAAGGACATGAAGAGGGATTCACGATTGATGGTTCTGAGATTGTGTACAACGACTCTATCGGTCCATCTATCTATGCTTATCTCAATTCTCCTTCTTTTGTCAATGGTGGTGAGGTCAACAGTACTCCTTACTTCTTTGCACAGATAACGGACAAAGACGGTATTAACGCTTCTGGTAATGGCATCGGACATGACATGCAGCTGACCATTGACGGCAAGCTGACACAAACCTATATTCTGAATGATAACTTCCGATACGACTTCGGTAGCTATACCTCAGGAACAACTGGTTTTAGTTTGCCAGAACTTTCCGAGGGGCCACACACGTTACAGTTCCGTGCATGGGACATACAGAACAACCCCTCAACCGTCACACTTCAGTTCAAAGTTGCCAAAGGTCTGGCACCAGAAATTTACAGCATCAATGCCTCTAAAAACCCAGCCAAGACAGAGACAACCTTCATCGTTACACACAACTACATTGGTTCAGATGTGGATATAGACATTGAAGTATTCGATATGAGCGGCCGAATGCTGTGGCACCGTAGTGAGACTGGTGTTGCATCGGGTAATGCCATTACAGCCAACTGGGACCTTACTGTCGAGAATGGAGCAAGACTCCAAACAGGCGTTTATCTCTATCGAGTACGCCTCAGCAGCAATGGTGCTACAAAGGTATCGAAAGCTAAGAAACTGATTATCTTAGACAATAAATAACACAGAAAGAACGTTTCAATCCATATAGCAACGTTTAACAAGCAATCCAATTAAAAAAGAATGATAAATAAGCTTCGCATAGCCATCCTCTCACTGACGGTATTTGCTTCGATTACCGCTTTCGCTCAGGATAAGAAAGACATTTTTAACCCTGTCAACACATCAGTTACCTCACAGACTATCGCCCCTGATGCACGTGCTGCAGGTATGGGTGATGTTGGTGCAGCCACCGACCCAGATGTGTACTCACAGTATTGGAATCCTGCAAAATATCCTTTTAACATTTCTCGTGCTGGTGTTTCCCTGAACTATACCCCTTGGCTTCGTCAGTTGGTAAGTGATATCGACTTGGCTTATCTTGCAGGTTACTATCGTATCGGTGATTATAGTGCAGTCTCAGCTTCTATGCGCTACTTTTCTTTGGGTGAAGTACAGATGACTGACGGGTCTAATATGACCATTAACCCTTACGAGATGTCAATGGACGTAGCCTACTCTTTGATGTTGAGTGAGCATTTTTCATTAGGTGCAGCTGTACGTTGGATATACTCTGACCTTACCTATAACTATACTGATGATACTGCGCCAGGTTCTGCCTTTGCAGCCGACTTATCTTGCTATTATCAGAACTATATCAATATCGGTGAGCGTGAGTGCCAGTTGGGCTTAGGTATGAACATCTCTAACATCGGTTCAAAGATTACCTTCGGTGGTGACAATCGCTCTGAGTTCATCCCAACCAACCTTCGTTTAGGTGCTTCATTGATGATTCCAATCGATGAATTCAATCGTTTCACCATTGCAGCTGATGCCAATAAGTTGTTAGTTCCTACCTATCCAAAGCGCAAGGCTGATGAAACACAGGTTGATTATGATAACCGTCTTCAGAAGGAATACTATGATGTATCTTCTATCTCTGGTATCTTCAAGAGCTTCGGTGATGCACCTAATGGTGCTTCTGAAGAGTTACAGGAGATTCAGTGGAGCTTAGGTGCAGAATATACCTATAATGATAAGTTCTCACTCCGTGCTGGTTATCACCACGAAAGCGAGAACAAAGGTAATCGTAAGTACTTCACTGTAGGTGCAGGCTTCAAGATGAATGTATTTGCATTAGATGCTGGCTATGTCATAGCAACGGCAAAGAACAACCCACTTGATCAGACCCTCCGTTTCTCTCTAACATTTGACATGGATGGTATCAAGGATTTGTTTAAGAGGAGATAAAGACCTCCCCCAACCCCTCTGAAGGAGGGGAGAACCGAACGGGAGGTTATTAGAAATTACTTGACTATCTGCATCTTACCTTGTTCATTAATTATCAAGCATTAACTCTCAACCAACCTTCTGCTTATCTTTTAGTAAAGACATTCCCCTCCTTTGCAGGGTATTAGGAAGGTTCTCCTTATATAATTATATGACAACTTCTACTCAACCTATCCCATCATTCCGTATCGGAATGGGATACGACGTACACAAACTCGTTGAAGGACGCGACCTTTATTTAGGTGGTATCAAGATTGAGCATACTCTTGGTCTCCTTGGACACAGTGATGCCGACGTATTGATTCATGCCATCTGTGATGCCTTACTCGGTGCTGCTAACATGCGCGACATCGGTTATCATTTCCCCGATACTTCTGCTGATACGCTCGATATGGACTCTAAGATTATCCTTCGCAAGACCATTGACCTCTTGGCAACAAAGGGTTATCGTGTAGGAAACATCGATGCTACGGTGTGTGCCGAGCGTCCAAAGATAAACCCTCATATCCCTGCCATGTGCAAGTGCTTGGCTGATATTATCGGTTGCGACATCGATACTATATCTATCAAGGCTACCACTTCCGAGCGCATGGGCTTCGTTGGCCGCGAAGATGGTATGGCTGCATACGCAGTCTGCATGATTGTGAAGACATAAGTCTATAGATCTACAGTTGTGTAAAAACAATATTCTGTATAGAATATATTACATAAGGACTGAGTAGCTATCAGCGTTTATACACAAACAAATATACAACAATATTCGATTGTAAAACGACAATAGGGGCACGGAATGTGTCCCTATTGTCGTTTAATGAGTACCAGTGCTATCTAATAAGTTCTTTCTTATATTTCTGCCCTTAACTGCTGACGTTTGTAAATTATTTTCGTGCATATCAAAACTAACACATGCTCTTTTGGCTTCTAAAAGACGCCTAACTAACTTGCAATAGATGCCCTTTTGAGGTTTAACTAATGCCCTTTTTAAGTCCAACTAAGCACCTTTTCTTGCACGACTTTATAACTAATTGATTTACTGTTGGTTGCAAACATGTTTTTTACACGTGTTTTTGCCTTTATTTGTAGATGTTTTATTCAAAAATTATGTAATATTTTTTCAAACCTTCATCTACATTCTCAAAGTATTAAAACGAAAAGATTTTCTGCGTTGGGGGATAAAAAAATAGACTGTTAACTGTCTTAGCTATCTATTTGTTTAATGAATACCTTCGGTTCTTCCGTTAGAACTATACGAAAAGTCCCCATGTCTTTAACGGAAGAACTCTTTTTAAGTTTTATTGATTATAATGTAAAACATTCTCCTTTATTTAACCTGTATGCGTAATTGGAGTGGCAAATGCGATACACTCTATGTTGCAAAGGCTGCAACCATTGATAAGGAAGAATATATCTGTAATCAAGCCGATTTAGAGGAGATGGCACAGAAAAAATCAACCCATAAGCATCTTCACTTCAATGGAATCGTACCTAAATTCTTCTATATGGCACTACTTGCTTACGATAAGAGAAACAACACCTATCATGCTCTCGGTATCTGGTCGCCTCATTACAATAATAGTAAAAGCGAGTATATCACCATCCAGGAGCTACAGAATCGTACAGGTATAGATTTCTTCTGTAATCTTAATGACGATATAGAGCAGGCTGTAGAGACAACCATCAACCAATCGTATTGGGGGTACTAACCATATAAGCTATGTGTGTACAGCATGTCAACACATAAAACAAAAGTTGCTGTCACTCCTATCACTCCAATAACTCTTGTATATGATTAATTAACAAGATGTTACGAGAAGTGTTAAAAGTGACAGCAAATCAAACAAAAAGAAAAATAGGTTATTGAGATAGAGTTTCTACATCAATAACCTGTTTTATTTATGCTAAAGTATTCTCAGCTTAGCTCATAGAAGATTCATGCTTGATTCTTATAACAAACGCTCAATCTCCTGCTCCAGATTCTTAATCTGCGAAGGGTTCTTCACAATATTGTTACCACGATCAATGAGATAAATGATAGGGAAGGCTTGTGCAGGAGCTGTATAAGCTTGACTGATACCTGTGTCATCATAAACATTAATCCATGGCAGATTAGCCACCTGCTCCTTCCAGAAATGAGCATTATCGTCTAATGAAACCATATAGATTTCCAAACCACGGTCATGGTATTTATTGTAAAGTTCACGTAGCTGCATAATGTATTCAGTAGAACCTTTGGCAGCAAAGACATGAAAGTCAAGCAGAACAACCTTACCCTTCAAATCTGTAAGATGGCGTTCTACACCACGGTTGTCACGCAACGGAAGATCAACAACACCCAACTCTTTGGCTTTTATCTCCACAGGTTTATTCTGTGCTTTCACAATGCGTTCATCCTTCATACCCTTAATCGTGATATTATGGAGATTCTGCGTACGCTCTGAACCAGGGTAATAAGTATCCCAACTGGTTGCAACAGCACCGAATACTTTATTGTCTGCAACGTCTCTGGATGGGTCAAATATTAAATGTGCTTGATTACCTATTACGATATACTGGAATAAAGCAAAATAGCTATAAGCACGCATTGGTTCCTTAAAGATATAATTACGTGACACATCCTGTTTATAGTCGTTCATCAATACTGTTATAATAGAATCAGCAAGGTCTGGGCGTTCCGCAAGAATAGACTGGCAACGTGCTTGCAAGTTAATTTGCTTCAGCGCTAATTCCTTGATTTTTTCATTCTCATAGGAACCCTTCACCGTATAATCGGTAGCCATCTGCGGGTAAGTAGCTTTCACATCGACTGTCTCTGTAGAATCAATACCAATATTGATAATCTGTCCAGCAATACGAAGACGATAGAACTCTGGGGTATCAACCTTATCACCTGAAAACGAAAAATCGCCCTTTCCATCGAGTTTAACAGAGTCAACAGTAGAAAATCCATTGAGTCCATTATGCTCAAAATAGAGCAAAGAGTCCTTAGCATTTGCAATAGAACCTGTTACGTGGAACTTTTCTCCCGCACAACTTGCCAGTGCAGCGAGTCCTATAATTGCAAAGCCTGCCGCCAAAATGTTTCCGATTTTATGCTTCATTGTTTAATAGATATTACGTTTTTGATTTATGTTTCGTGCAAAGGTAACGTAAAATGATAAAACTGCAAAGCAAATATCGTCAAATATTATCAAATTCACTATACTTATACAAAATACCTACTACCCACTAAAAAGAGATAACTTTGACCACCAATATCCACATTTTAATTTTTCATAAACACTAAAAATCCTACTTTATCCCCATCTATTAGATAAAGCACAATGTGCACCGAACTATACTTCATAAAATAATTCGAGGAGAAGTGTAAACAAGGATAAGAAAGAGGGTAAACAGAAGAAAAGTTAATGACAAGTAAAAAAATAACAGACTATAAATAAAATAATAATAATCTATTTTATATATATAAAAAAAAACTTCCCTCATTAGTTTAATAGACACTAACCAATAAGGGAAGGGGATACATTCTATTCCCAAGAATAGAGAACAGAATGTTTATTTTGCTTTCAAAATCAAACGAAGGCTTTGCTTATAATTAATATAGTTCCATACCCAGTTGAGCAGAATAAACGTCT
>CAUVDL010000083.1:0-9400 GCA_963550695.1 uncultured Prevotella sp.
TCTCAACAAACTTGCCATTAACATATATGCGTCCATCCTTGCTTAGTTCAGCACCAGGCAATTGGCGAACAAGGGCGTTGAGCATAGAACCTTCTCCCAACTGAAAAGCGTCGGCATTATAAACAATGGTGTCGCCTTTATGGTAGAACTTCACCTTAGTGGCCTTAACAACCACCTCATTTAAGTTTATGGTTTTAGGACGCTTCAAGAAGATTGTTTCAATTTCCCTGCTTACCTCTCGCTTATAAAAGTGATGCAGTGGTAAGGTTACGTAGGTAGGTGTATAACCTTCTTCGGTAACACGCAGTATATAATCACCCTCCTTACGTGGAATTTCCACCCAATATTCTGATGTTTCCCATCTTTGTTCACCACTCTCATATTGAGTGAGAGCCTTCTTAGAAGCAATGATCGAGCTATCTTTAGCATTTAGTACTTCCACTAAACTTCCAGGGACATCCACATGAGTAACAAAGTCTTGTACTCTACCTTGGAGGATAAGTGTTTGAGATTGTGCCGTAGCCGAAAGCGTAAAACACAATATAATTAATGATGCGTAAATATATTTCATTTTGTATTGTCTTTTCTTAAGTTGGAATGTTTAGTGAGAGCATGAGTTAAAAGAAATTCTTCTAGATGATCCTTTATTAAAGGACATACATTAATAGGCTTTTTAGGAGGGATATAAAGCTATTATTAACTGTAGTTGAAAGTACAAGATCTATAAGAACCACAATAGTCATGAGCGCCATGACAAATTCCATTTTCACTACTGTAACTTCCGGAACAATAGTCATGCCCAAAAATGCCTCCGTCGTTATATGTTTTAGGGCAATAGAACGACTCTCCACCTAGCAAAGAAGACATGCCTTCATCCTCCAAGCTAATGTCTTTTCTTGGGGATTCGATAAGTTTGATTTTCTTAAGTTCTTTCATTTCGTTTAAATCTTTAAATTGTAAAATGAGTTATATTTTTCTCCTCGCCTTTTTCCAATGTGGTCTGCACAGCCTTGAGCATCATACACTCATGCAAGTCCACGTCTATCACACCGATGCCGAGAATCTCAAGACCGTGCTTTACAGCACCTGCACAGCCCGACCAAAACGTACCCACGTATGGGGTATGCTTCCCAGCCTTCTTGATGAAGCTTGGATCAATAACGATGGCATTGCGACCCTTACCCTGCTTGAAGGCGAAAGCACTCAGCCACATATTCATTTCGAGCCAGTTCACGCTGCGCTCTGCCGTCTGCCGATAGCATTGTTCGCCACGCTTTCCATAGCGTCCCATCTGCGTGAAATTACATTTCCTTGGGATGACCATCAAAAGAAAAAGCATTTCCATGACGTTTGTTTGAATACTTTTGTTTAACTTTGCTCCATCTTCAGCACTAAATGCTGCTTTGCAGAGCTTCATATATCGGCTAATCAAGTTGGTTATCAGCATAAACTTTATTGTCTTTTTACATCTATAAAGTTACTGAAATTCAATGAGATAGCCGATTTTATTATGTTATATTTTGTTACCTAATTATCTCTTTTTTAGAGACCTGTCATGTTTTCTTTCTGCCACAATTCCTGTTGGCTTAGGGACGAAAGATTCGAAAACCACAATTTTTTAACGAACTATTGTTACTATGTTTATTTTATAATTTCACGTGTACTACTATAATAGTACACTGCAAATGTAAGATTAAAAATCAATACTTGCAAGGATTTTATTAAAAAAGTGATGAAAAAATAATATTTTTCTTAGAACCAACCTCAACTAAACAATCATGCACTATAAGTTTTCTAAGAAAAAAGATAGCCATATATAAATAAGGTATAAATGGAGTAGAGTGACAACAATAAAACACATTTTGTAATAATTTTTTCAACACCTCACTTTCAATTCATGCTCAATAGCGTTTGAATTAAGCCTTAATTGGCTTTCAAAAGATGCCCTTTTGAGGTCTAACTAACGCCCTTTAAAAAGCCAAATAAGCACCTTTTCTCACAAGACTTGATAACAACCTGAACATCTGATAGTTACAAAGACAAACAAAAGTGCACTTTTTTCACCTTTCTTCTACTAAAAAAGTAACAAACAATGTAAAGGTTTTTCAAACAAACAAAGAATAAATATCATACAGAAAACAGGTTCTTAAATCCCCAAAAAGACAAAAGAAAACAAAGAAATAATAATTCTCTTACGAACTCTTTTATAAAAAGCACCTATTTAATAACAAGAAAATAGTAACTTTGTAAACATAATCAATTTACTTTAAGTTTGAACCCTTAACAGCAAAATATGCTTCTTTTAATTTATTCCTATTCAGTTATTTGAGATGGAAACTATTATCATCTTTCATTAAGAGTAATATAAAATAAGAGAGCAAAGCACCTGTTTCAAGAGGGATTATAGCAAGAAAATCAATAGATGAATCGTATATTCTTTAAGATTATCATACTCTCTCTATCCTTTATGGCTATTGCTTGCCAAGGAGAGAAGAAGAAGGAAAATTTCTCAACATTAGACAAACCCTTTGTAGAATCCTATAACAGCGACAAGTTTGATTCTTCCAAAAAGACAAATGGGAAAAAGAAGACGACTCAAAAGAGTAGTTTTGAGGTAAAACAAGGCTTAGAAATTCCTATAAGTAAAGCTAATGTTCCATCTTTACTACTCTATCGTGAAGGTTATACCACATCGTATAATGTCGACACACGTACGTCTAACTGGGTGGCATGGCACCTTACAGCAAACCATACCAACGGATCAGTTAAGCGTAATGGCATTAACTTTCAAGCAGACGAAGAGGTTCCAGAACCACGCGTTGACACCTACGATTATATGCGCTCTGGATATGATCGTGGGCACATGTGTCCTGCTGGTGATAACCATTGGAGCCAAAAAGCAATGGAGCAGAGTTTCCTAATGACAAATATTTGTCCGCAAATACCAGCTCTAAACAGTGGCTTGTGGAACACAATAGAGAAACAATGCCGCACATGGGCACAAGAGTATGGTGATGTCTATATCGTCTGTGGGCCAATCTATTTCAATCAAAAGCATAAGACTATTGGCAAGAACAAGGTACAAGTGCCTGAGGCTTTCTTCAAAGTAGTTCTCTGTCTGAGAGATGAACCCAAATCTATTGGCTTTATTTGTAGGAATGTATCAGCCAAAGGAAGAAAGAAAACCGACTACGTCAATACTGTTGACGAGGTAGAACGTATCACAGGTATGGACTTTTTCTCACAACTTCCTGATAATATCGAGCAGCAAATAGAAGGTCATGCAGACATTAAAGAGTGGAATTAATAAGATATATAAGACATTAAGCGATGATAAATGAGGAACTAAAATACAGAATATTACAGAACTTCGGCTTTGAACCAACTGCCGATCAGATGTATGCAGTAGACCTCTTTGCACGCTTTATGACCGACCGTGATGAGCGTGCCGTCATGATTCTCCGTGGTAGTGCTGGTACGGGTAAAACCTCCTTAGCAGGTGCGATTGTGCGCACAATGCTGGAATTACGACAAAGGGTTTCCCTACTGGCTCCAACGGGTCGTGCAGCAAAGGTATTCTCATTAAATGCCAATCAGCCTGCGGCAACTATTCATCGCTCAATCTATCGGGAAAAAGCATTTACAGGACTTGATGGGAAATTTAATCTAAATGTCAACCTCTTCCATGATCGTTTATTTATGGTAGATGAGGCATCGATGATTAGTTTGTCGTCAAGTAACACCACATTCGGCAGCGGTTGCCTTCTCGACGACCTTATCCGATATGTTTATAACGACCGTAATTGCCGTATGTTGCTCGTTGGCGACAAGGCACAGCTCCCTCCTGTTGGCGAAGAAGAGAGTCCTGCGCTACGTGCGGATGTCCTTCGTGCCTATGGACTAACAGTCTATGAATGTGATCTGAACGAAGTTCTCCGTCAGAGTCAAGACTCTGGAATCCTCTATAATGCCACTGTTATTCGTCAAATGATAACCCATGATGAGGTTACACAACTACCTAAGATTCGCTTCAAAGGTTTTGCTGACATTTCTATTGTACCAGGTGATGAACTTATCGAACGACTTGCTTCCAGCTATTCAGAGGTAGGAATAGACGAGACAATGGTCATCACCCGCTCTAACAAACGTGCAAATGTCTTCAATCAAGGCATTCGAAACATGGTTCTTGGACGTGAGGAAGAACTCACAACAGGAGATATGTTGATGGTAGTTAAGAATAAGTACAAGAACGCTCCATCCTCCCTACCCTCGGAGCATGGAAAGGAGAAGCAACCAGCACTTACTTTTATTGCCAACGGTGACCGTGCTGTTGTACACCGTGTCCGTAATCTTCGAGAATTCTATGGATTCCGCTTTGCCGATGTATCTTTGGAGTTTCCTGATTATGATAATGCAGAAGAAGATATGACCGTAATCCTTGATGCACTGATGACGGAAGCCCCAGCCTTGACACAAGAGCAAAACGAACAACTCTTCCAACGTGTGTTAGAGGATTACGAAGATATCCCATTAAAGGCTGATCGTATGAAGAAGGTGCGCGAAGATGAGTATTACAATGCCCTACAAGTAAAGTTTGGCTATGCTATCACTTGTCACAAAGCACAAGGCGGACAGTGGGCACACATCTATCTCGACCAAGGATATATGACAGATGAAATGCTCACACCCGACTATATCCACTGGCTTTACACAGCCTTCACTCGTGCAACAGAGCATCTCTACCTTGTCAACTGGCCCAAAACGCAAGTAGAATAAGCATTTGTAGCCGAAGATAATACCTCCCACAGCCCTCTTTTAGAATTGTATTGATACCCAACACATGTGGTGCGCATGCCCCGCACCATTCGTGCAGAGGCTTAACACTTATGGTGTTGAACGCTTAACACAGACCACAATGTTGTCAACAAGAAAATAAGATATCGTTAGAACATAGAAATATAGCCATTAGCAAATAATAATTACTTGCCTAAAATCAAATAGGTAAACCACCTTCCCGAAATCATTCAACTTCAAGCTACTATGGTTAAAACTTATTAAAAACAACTCAACTAAACAAAATTATACCTATCTTTGACGATTATAGTAGTTAAAAAATTAATTCACTTAAGCTAAAAAATTATGAAGAAGGTTTTTATTATGGCTATTGCCGTAATCGCAATGACATTCGCAAGTTGTAACAACAGTAAAATGAATGCTCCAAAGGCTAATGCAGACTCAGACACAACAGAGTCAGTTGCTGCAGACTCTGCAACAACTGCAGCTGCTCCTACCGATGCTGATCAGCTCATCAACCAACTCAACGAGAAGATAAAGGCTAAGGATGAGAAGGGTGTTGCCGCTTTATTGACCACAGCTCAGACTAAGATGGCTGAGTTGGCACAGAAGGATCCAAAGCAGGCACAGGAGTATATCGGAAAAATTCAGCAGTGGATGCAGAGTAATTCAAAGAACATTCAAGAAGCTTTGAAGGCTTCTGGCAATGAAGCAGCTGCTGAGGCTGTTGGCAAGGCAGTTGATGCAGCATCAAAGCAGGACCCAAAGGACGTTACAGAAAGTCTACAGAAAGCAAAGGATGCAGTAAAGAATGCAACACCTGAACAGATTGAAGCTGCTAAGAAGGCTGCTAAGGAAGCTGCCGAAAAGATGCAGGGTAAGTCTGGTGAGGCTGCTAAGAAGGCTATGAAAGATTTAGGTCTTTAATCCTATTTCACCCCACCCCTTCCTCGCTTAGGAGGTGGTGGGGAGTTTATTCAAACCTTATATCATACGGATTTCACCCACGAGAAACACGCCATCTCAAATAGTTTTCGTATCTTCGCAATATGATTAGAATTGAAGATGCACAAAAAGAACAGGCTGAAGTAATAGCCCGACTGATAATGGAAGCGATGAACCACGACTGTTGTCAGTGGTTTGCAGGACCAGACCATAGCTTAGAAGAGTTCCATCAGCTTATAACATCGTTAGTAGAATGGGATGATTCGCAATACTCCTATCTCAACACATTGGTTGCACTAACAGCACATAACGAGATTGCGGGTATCTGTGTCAGTTATGATGGCGAGAGACTTCCGAAGCTGAGACAAGCCTTCATCGAAGGAGCCCTCAAGGCTTTCGGTCGCAATTACGCTGATATGGATGACGAGACATCGGCTGGCGAACTGTATATCGATTCGCTCTGTGTAGACAAAAAGTTCCGTGGGAAAGGGATAGCAAAGCTACTTCTTGAGGCAACAATAGAGAAAGGAAGGAAGATGAACCTCCCTACTGGTCTGCTTGTCGACACTGGTAATCCTTCTGCCGAACGACTTTATCACCGCGTAGGCTTCGTTTATGTAGACGATAACCAATGGGGTGGACATCAGATGAAGCACCTTCAAAAACACCTTGATTGAGGTTGGACTTTGAGATAGGACAGCTTTTATCGGTTCAAAAGAGCCTTTTCTATGAAAGGATAGGTTTACCTATAGTGTTACATTCTATCCTCTCACTGTGACAACATTCCAGTGAGACGATAGACAGAAAAGCATACCTTTATTTGTTAATCTCCTCCCTTTATCGTATCTTTGTAGGCGCAATAGGTTCATTATAAGCATGATTAAAAAGGGAAAGCGGTGAGATTCCGCTACTGTCCCGCAGCTGTAAGTTGTCTGTCACAGGTAAACATAAGCCACTGATAACGAATGATTGGGAAGGCGTTTACCTTCTTTTGGATAACAAGTCAGAAGACCTGCCATTGCAAGTCATTGCATCCCTCGAGGAAGGGCACTGCATAGAACCATTATGATACATTATAAGAAGATGAGGCAACTGGCTTCTTTCTTTCTGTTGTTATGCCCTTTGAGTATGACAGCACAAATCGTAACCAATGATTCCACACAGACGATAGAGGAGGTGGTGGTCAAAGGCTTCCGCATTCCTGGGAATGTATTGGCAAGTACACCGATACAGACATTGTCACACACGGATATGGAGCGTCTCGGCATACACGATATGGGCGATGCGCTGAAACGATTTGCGGGTGTACAGGTGAAGGACTATGGCGGTGTAGGCGGTATGAAGACTGTCAATATTCGAGGCTTAGGGGCTGGACACACGGGTGTTACGTATGACGGAGTACAGGTGGGCGACTGCCAGAGTGGACAGGTAGACCTCTCTCGCTTCACGCTTGACAACGTCTCACTCGTTAGTTTGCAAATTGGACAAGAGGACAATATCTATCAGAGTGCAAAGGCGTATACCTCGGCAGGACTCATCAATATCAGTACGTTACAAGGCGTATTCGACCGCAAACCACACCTCACAACAACACTGCACACGGGTAGCTATGGTCTCCTTGCACCCTCCCTACTCTATCATCAGCAGTTCTCACGCTTGGGGATTGGCGCATACACAAGCTACGAAAGGGCTGACGGAGTTTACTGGTTCACGCTAAAGAATGGTATCAAGACCATCCATGAGCGTAGAAACAATAGTGACATAAAGACGTGGCGAGGCGAACTGAATATGAGCTATCAGCTTACGGATAAGCAGACATTGCAGTGGAAGGCTTACGGATTCACGTCAAACAGAGGATTGCCAGGGGCTGTCATCTATGACAACACGTATTCGGCAGAGCGTCTGAAAGATAAGAATGTCTTTGCGCAAATGCTCTATGAGAACCGATTTAGCAATCGCATCAAGATGAAAGCGGCTGCTAAATGGAATTACGCTTGGTCACGCTATTCGGATATACCTGCCAGTGGATATAAAGAAGATACCTATCGACAGAACGAGACTTACCTTACAGCGACGCTGTGGACAAATCCGTTGCAGGGATTAAACCTTTCTTTCGCACAGGATTATGCGCATAACCATCTATCCATGACGCTTCCGAAAGCTGCTAACCCTACTCGCAACTCACTGTGGACAGCCTTAGCAGCTAACTATCAGACAGGCTCTTTCAGTGTCAATGCATCTCTCCTTGCAACGAATATCTACGAACGTGTAAAGCAAGGGAATGCTTCGAACGGATTTCACAGACTATCGCCTGCCTTCAGTATGCAGTGGCGTTGTCTGCAGGACTTCCGCCTCCGCTTTGGATATAAGGACATTTTCCGTACTCCAACACTCAATGAACTTTATTATACGGGTATTGGTAACCGCCATCTGAACCCAGAAAAGTCACGCATGTGGAACCTTGGTGCCACTTACTCGCACACCTTTAATCGTACACTCCAGCTTTCCTTGACCGCTGATGGGTATTTCGGCAACGTCACCGATAAGATTATTGCGGTACCAAAGATGTTCTATTGGCAGATGATGAACGCTGGGAAGGTGCGCCAATTAGGGCTGGATGTATCAGCAAACATTGAGAAGAGATGGGGTAATGATTGGTCCGTAAGTGCGACTGGCAGCTATAGTTACCTAAGTGCAACCGATAGGACTGATCCTTCGGAGCTGTCCTATGGAGACCAAATAGCTTATACACCTCACCATTCAGGCTCTGCAAACATATTGATACACTCCCCTTGGCTAGATTTCGGATACAATGTCCTCCTTATGGGAGAACGATATACCTTAGGATATAACATTCCACATAACCGTATGTCAGCCTTTACCGACCATAGCATCACGCTCTCTCGGGAGTTCAACATCAATAAGCAGCAATTACGAGTACTATTTGATGTCCGCAATCTTGGCAACAAGAATTATGAGGTTGTTCGCTTCTATCCAATGCCAGGCACCAACTGGCGACTGTCTGTAAGCTGGGAACTTTAAGTAAAGAACGATTAATTAAAACCAATTATAAACAAAACAATGAAGACAATGAAAAAGAATCTACTTGCGTTAGGCATTATCCTCATGTCTGCGCTCACCTTCACCGCTTGTAGCGATGATGATGACATTAATGGTGGTAAACAACCAGAAGTATCAACCACAGATGTCTATGTATCCTGCGCCGGTAACTTTGGTGCAAATCAAGGAACTGTTGGTATTCTTGATTACAACATTCAGGCTCGTCCAACAGCACCTTTTGTATTTAGAGATGCTTATAAGGCGCAGAATGGTATTGGTATCGGTGATGCACAAGACTTAATCGTATTCCATGATAAGATAGTTGTTGCTTGTACGACATCATCAAAAGTAGAAGTTTTGAACCGACAAGGTAAAGTTGAGCAAACCATTAAGCTCCGCAACGTTGAGCCACGTTACTTGGCTACAGATGGCAAATATGTTTACTTCTCTGCATACAGCGGTAAAGTATATAAGATGAATCCAAACGACAAAGTGAAGCCAATGATTGACTCTGTTGTTGTTGGTGATCATCCAGAGGCCATCTCTATTACGAATGGTAAGCTCTATGCAAACCTTTCAAACTATAGTATGACTGGTAATG
>CAUVDL010000084.1:0-8832 GCA_963550695.1 uncultured Prevotella sp.
CTGCTGCGCCTGCTCGTAGCTATGCTTATTGTTCTGATACGCGATACATTAAAACTCTACATAATCTTGTTAAAGACGTAAGTACACTCTATCATGAAAGTACATACGCAGCGCAAGATGCTGACCGTGCTCGTCTTTATTGGCACAGTACATCGCAGCAAGCTGCACAGGTGGCTCGTGATGCGTCTGTGGGGAAACTTCTTTTAGGTCATTATTCTGCACGTTATGGTAATGAGCAGCAATTATTGGATGAGGCAAAAGAAATATTCCCTAATAGCTTCCTGACACAAGAAGGTGCAATCTTTGATATATAAGTAGGTTTGTATGAATTGCTTTCGATGCAATTCAACGATTTTAATGTTATACAAATAAGAAAGGTAGGATGTACCTATACTTATGTACAATATAGGCTTTTAAGGTTGCGAATAATCAGCTTCTGGACTTGTATTAGAGTGCTGAAATTCTATTGTAAATGATAACAACCGAATTATTTTCACGAAAATAAATATTTTTCTTCATGAAAATAATTCGATAATAGTTGTCCCTTTTACTGATGCCAACGGTGGTTAATCCTTCTTTTCTTCCTCATTTGAAGATTGGAAAGATGCTAAACGTTCACCCCTTACAAATAATACAACTCCACTCAGTACCAATGCCAATCCACCGAAAAGTAGTTCGTTTCCATTGAAGTGGAGAATAACATGGAGTGTGAACAGAAGCAGACCTAAAATAATGTCTGCAATGCCTAAGTATTTGATATATCTTTTCATACAAAAGTGTAAATATACTATTTATTGGCGCAAAAGTACAAAAAATATTTGGTCAGTTGCATAAAAATTACTACTTTTGCACCGCATTTTGCGAAAGCAGGTGTAATTTAATTCACAATTTTATATTTTTAAGTAGTATGAATCAATACGAAACCGTTTTCATTTTGACTCCCGTTTTGTCTGATGAACAGATGAAGGAAACGGTCGCTAAATTCAAGAAACTGCTCACCGACAATGGCGCTGAGATCTTGAACGAGGAGGCCTGGGGTTTGAAGAAGTTGGCTTACAACATCCAGAAGAAGTCATCTGGCTTCTACGCATTGTTGGAGTTCAACGCAGAACCAACAGTTATCGACACTCTCGAGACCGGCTTCCGTCGTGACGAGAAGGTTATTCGTTACATCACCGTTAAGCAGGACAAGTATTCTGCAGCTTATGCTGAGAAGCGTCGTGCTAAATGGGCAGCTAAAAAGGAGGCTTAAATCATGGCAGAGCAGAAATCAGAAATCCGTTATTTGACCGCTCCTTCTATCGATACAAAGAAGAAGAAGTATTGCCGTTTCAAGAAGAGCGGTATTAAGTACATCGATTATAAGGATGGCGAGTTCTTGAAGAAGTTCCTCAATGAACAGGGTAAGATTCTTCCTCGTCGTATTACAGGTACTTCTTTGAAGTATCAGCGTCGTGTGGCACAGGCAGTTAAGCGTGCACGCCAGATTGCGCTCCTTCCATACGTAACCGATTTGATGAAGTAAAAAGGAGGTCAATAGATGGAAATTATTTTGAAAGAAGATATTATCGGTCTTGGATACAAGAACGATATCGTTAATGTAAAGAACGGCTATGGTCGTAACTATCTCATCCCAACTGGTAAGGGTATTATCGCTTCTCCATCTGCAAAGAAGCAGTTGGCTGAGAACTTGAAGCAGCAGGCTTCTAAGCTCGCAGCTCTCAAGGCTGAGGCAGAGAAGAAGGCTGCTCAGTTGGATGGTGTAGAGCTTGTTATTGCAACTAAGGTTTCTGCAACTGGCGTAACTTATGGTTCAGTTAATGCAGCTACTGTTGTTGAGGAACTTGCTAAGCGTGGTATTGAAATCGATCGTAAGATTGTTACAATGCGCGATATGAAGAAGGTTGGTACTTCTGAAGCTACTGTACACTTCCACAAGGAGGTTGAGGTTAAGGTTCCTGTAACTGTTGTTGCAGAGAACCAGCCAGCACCTGCTGTTGAGGAAGCTCCTGCAGAGCAGCCAGCAGAGGCTCCTGTAGCAGCTGAGGAGGAGACTCCAGCAGCTGAGTAATCCTAACGGCATTTTGCACTGTAAAGCAGTAATGTTAGATAATAATCCCTTTCACTTTCGGGTGGAGGGGATTTTTTAGTCATTATGAAACGAATTGTACTTACCGGCGGACCTTGTGCCGGAAAAACAACAGCACTTGTTAAGATCATTGAGCATTTCTCAAGTCTTGGATATAAGGTGTTTATAATTCCTGAGGTTCCAACGCTTTTCTCTCAAGCAGGTATGGATTATCTTACGGATAATGCTGCGTTCTTCTATGAAGGAGAGAAGGCTACATTGGAGGTTCAACTTGCTTTGGAAGATAAGTTTACTCGTATGGCTGAGACCATTGATAAACCTACGATAATAGTATGTGATCGTGGTACAATGGATATCTCCGCTTATATGAAGCCAGAGATGTGGAAAGAGATTACAGTTGGTGCTGGAACAACTTCTGAGGAACTTCGTGCTCGTTATGATGCAGTTCTTCACCTTGTGAGTGCTGCTGATGGAGCAGAGCAGTTCTATACTACAGCTAATAATGCTGAACGTACGGAAGGACTTGAGCTTGCGCGCGAAATTGACAAGAAGGTTATTCAGGCTTGGTCAGAGCATCCACACTTGCGTGTGATTAATAATCACGAGAACTTTGATACAAAGATTAATCGTGTTATACAGGATATTTCTAATGTCTTGGAGATTCCGCAGCAGATTGTTGAGGAGCGTAAATACATCGTTCGATTGACAGGTGAGATTCCTGATGCAATCGAAAGTGAGATTACACAGACCTATCTTACCTCAGAACCTCGCAGTGAGGTGCGTCTACGTCGTCGTACATTGAATGGTGTTTCGGTTAATGTTCGTACAACTAAGAAGACCTTACCGAATAACGAACAGGTCGTTACTGAGCGACAGATAGATAATAATCTATATGAATCATTGCTGCGTCAGGCGGACCCTTATCGTCAGTCTATTCACAAGATTCGTAAGACCTTTATCTGGCGTGGTCAGTTCTTTGAGCTTGACACTTATCTTGCTCCTACCTCTAATCTTCAGATTTTGGAGACAAAGGGAATTGTTGATCATGAGGATGTGAACTTCCCTCCATTTATTGAAGTTCTTGAGGATATTACAGGTAAGACCGAATACTATAATTACAATTTAGCTTTGAAGAAATAAAAGTGGTAAATCTTTTATATTAAAGAATTGCTTTACCATTTTAAAGTAAAATAAATGCCGTAACACTTTCTGAGCGTTACGGCATTTTAATATTTATACTCGTAAGAGATTACTTCTTCTTTGCAGCCTTGTCAACTTTCTCCCAGTATTTCTTCCCTTTTTCCTTCAACTTGGTTGTGAAGTCCATTGCGTCTGCTGCTGCCTGAGCTTCATCAGCAGGAGATGCGTAAGCGTGGTGGAATCCTTTAACTTTATTCCACTCTCCGCGTGTGAAATCAGGTACCTCGACAGGAATGTTACCATTGTCCATAGAGATTGAACCTAACTCTGCTAAGCAGCACCATTCTGCCAAGTCATAAACGTCAATGTCCAAAGGAAGACCATTCTGCAGGCAGTAAACCAAGCGTGAGTCCATGATAAAGTCCATACCACCATGTCCACCAACTTCTTTAGCCTGCTTCTCATATTTAGCAACGATAGGACTCTCATACTTCTCTATCAATGCCTTTGTATCAACCTGTGAAAGATAAGAGTGACCTGAAAGGTTATCAGATGATGGAGTGACACCTGATTTCTTCATCTCCTCAGCAGAAAGAGCAAAGCCTTCAAAAGGATATTTATTGGCAAACCCCTTCGTACCAGTGAGCTGATACATGCGGTTATATGGCTGTGGGGTCATTACGTTATGATGAATCTCAATTACTTTTCCGTTTTCTGTGCTGATAAGGGTAGTTGTTTGGTCACCATTACGAAACTCGTTACAAGGTTCGCCAGTCATTTTCTCAACCTGTTTCTTACCATTAACAGACTTTGTATCCATTGCTACGAGTGTTTTCATTTTGTCGCCTCTATGGATATTTAGAACCTGTGCAATAGGGCCTAAGCCATGAGTAGCGTAGACATCACCACGGAACTTCTGGTTGTAATCCAATCTCCAACCTAACTTGTCTTGTGCATCCTTCTTCCAATAAGCATCCCAGAATTTAGATAATTCATGACGATAAGCACCTTGAACATAAAGAATCTCACCGAATACATCTTTCTGTGCCATGTTTAGTGCATTCAATTCAAAGAAGTCATAGCAGCAGTTCTCAAGCATCATACAATGCAGACGCTTCTTCTCAGAGATATCGATGAGTTTCCAAATTTCTGTAAGGTTCATGGCTGCAGGTACTTCTACTGCAACGTGCTTACCATTGTTCATAGCCTCGTAGGCAACAAGGAAGTGATGCTTCCAGTCTGGAGCAATATATACAAGGTCAATATCCTTGCGCTTGCAAAGCTCTTTATAGCCATCTTCTCCAGAGTAAATGTCGGCTGCAGGCATGCTTGCTTTACGCAGATATTCTTGACATCTCTCAGCTCTGTCACGTTCATAATCGCAGAGAGCCATTACTTGGATACCAGGGATGTGTGTCCAACGTTCTACAGCATCATGACCACGCATTCCTAAACCAACAAAAGCCACGCGAACAACCTTTAACTTAGGTGAAGTCATGTTCAACGCACTTTCCTGTCCTGCTGCACGTACTGGAACTTCCGTTACAGCTTTTCCATCGGTCACCTTGTATGGCCAATTGAATTGAGCCGATACACTTGATGGTAAGAGTAAGCTACCAAGAATTAACGCAGCAGCTATTGATCTTCTGAAACTCATTGTTTTTAATTATTTGTTTTTGGTAAAGTTTGTTTCTAATATTCAAAGTATTCGTAAGCAAAGATACTAAAAAATATTTAAACAAAAGAAGTAAGACTTCTCCTTTTTCTTAATGATTTAGTTATTGTTTAGTAAGAGTCAACTATTCAGTGTTATTTCTCATGTTTAATTACAGAACTTTAATGCTCTCAAGTCAACAAACTATGAATCGTTAATCATTAGTTTCTTACTAATGTTATAATGATAAAAAAGGTTTTTTCTTTCGTTTTTTTATCAATATGTTGATGCTTAGCACGTGTGGTGCGAATGGTGAGCACCAATGGTGCGGATAGTAAACACCACATGTGTTGTTGGTCAACACTTATCAAATTGCAATACCTATTAATAAGAATAATTGCTGTTAGGGTCTAATAACTGGCTTGTATAGTAATACTTGTGATACAAAAAAAGGAACTCCTACATTAAGTAAAAGTTCCTTATTGTGTCTATATTCTTATTATCCTTCACGTCTCATCTGTTCAATCAGCTCTTTCTGACGGTCTGTGAGATGGTCAGGAAGTTTCACATTGTAAGTGATAATAAGGTCGCCGAAGGTACCATCGCCTCGGTCGTAACCCTTACCACGTAGGCGAACCTTTGTTCCACCTTGTGTCAATGGTTTTACCTTCAGTTTTACTTTCTGTCCACCAGATAGTTGAATAACAACTTCACCTCCTAAAAGGGCAGTGTAAAGGTCTATGCCGACGTTAGCTTCCATCTGTCCTGTTGGCTGTTGTGCATGAGCTCTACCAGTGTTAAATCCAGATGAACGGCGACGTCCACCGCCTCCGAAGAGGTCTTGGAAGAAGCTGCTGAAACCACCGCCATCATTACCGAAGCTGCTAAAGTCAAATCCACCGAATGGATTTCCTCCACCTTGTCCACCTTGGAATCCACCAAAGCCACCAGCGTTCTCGTATGCTTCTGCATTACGCCACTGCTCTCCGTACTTATCGTATTTAGCTCGCTTGTCAGGATCACCGATAACCTCAAACGCCTCACTCAATGCTTGAAATTTAGCTTTTGCCTTTGGATCGTTTGGATGTAAGTCAGGGTGAAACTGCTTAGCTCTCTTTCTATAGGCTGCTCGCACATCCTTTTGGGGGATGTTGCGGTCAACACCAAGAATCTTATAATAATCTATAAATGCCATAATATTTCTTCCTTAATTTATGTTTTAATACCGTCCTTAAGGTAGCAAATAATGTGCCATTAGTCCATTCTGTCACGATAATCCTCGTAAGTATATTCGCGCAGCATTTCGAGTTCGTTATTTGTATGGAGTAGGGCGATAGCTGGGTGACTGATACCATTGAACATATTTGTCTTGACAGTCGTGTAGTGGAGCATATCTTCAAAGATAATGTTCTCGCCTACTTCCAGTTTATGTCCGAAGTCCCACGAGCCCATCCAGTCACCACTCAGACAGCTGTTTGCCCCCAATCGGTAGGTATATTCGCCTTTTGCAGAACCATCTTCGTCGACAAGTTTTGCATTGCGAATGGTAGGATGGTAAGGCATTTCAAGACAATCGGGCATGTGACAGGTAAAACTTGCATTGAGAATAGCTGTCTTTATGCCATGATCCTCTACGATATCAACGACTTGTACTACCAGTGGACCCGTCTGCCAAGCAAAGGCACTGCCTGGCTCGAGGATAACCTTTAACCACGGATAGCGTTTGCGGAATTCTCGCAAGGAATGTATCAGACGTTTAACGTCATAGTCTTTACGTGTCATAAGATGACCACCACCAAAGTTAATCCACTTTAGTTGAGGGAACCACTTGGCAAACTTCTCTTCTATATGTACTAAGGTACGCTCGAAGACGTCGCTACCACTTTCGCAATGACAGTGAATGTGGAAACCATCCACATCCTTTGGCAATGTTTCTGGTAACTTGTTGAATGATATTCCAAAGCGAGTACCAGGCGCAC
The DNA here is from genome assembly GCA_963550695.1 of uncultured Prevotella sp. GTDB lineage: Bacteria > Bacteroidota > Bacteroidia > Bacteroidales > Bacteroidaceae > Prevotella. The sequence goes on from CAUVDL010000084.1 coordinate 6,863, forward strand.
AAGGGTTATAAATGAGAGTTTCCACCTCTGAGTACTCAGGATTCACACGCAAACCGAAACTCAACTTCTCATTTTCAATCTTGGCACGTACGTGATAACGCTCGTATTGTGTCAATGAATTAAAAACAAGATGTGATGAACAGCGAGCGATATCGTCAATTTCGTAATCCGTATAGCCCGGTGAGAAGGTGTGTGTGTGTGCTCCGAATTCCTCAAAGCCTAATCGAGCTTCAAAGAGAGAGGAGGCAGTTGTAGCCTTAATATACTCACGGAAAATAGGAAATGTACGCCATAAAGCGTATGCTTTGAATGCGAGAATAATCTCAACATCAGCCTCTTTTGCTACGTGAGCAATGAGGTTTAGATTTTCTCTGAGCCTTGCCTCTTCCAATACATACATTGGGCGAGAGAGTTCGGCGTATGTTAATGGATTTATTTTCATGGTGCAAATATAAGGAAAAATTTGCAGTTATGGGAAATAATCTCTACCTTTGCAATACAAATAAACTAAAGGCATGAAACTGGTCATCATGACTAAGTCCACGTATTTTGTGGAAGAAGATAAGATTTTGAGTATGCTTTTCGAGGAAGGACTTGATAGTCTCCATATCTCGAAGGCAGATACTTCCCCACTTTATTTGGAACGTCTTCTTTCACTTCTGCCTTCTGAATATCATCGTAAAATCACAGTACATCAGCATTTTAATATGAAGAATGAGTTTTCTTTGGGTGGTATCCACCTGGATAACTCAAGTGTTGCTGTGCCTCGTGGCTACCGCGGCTCTTTAAGTAGAACTTGTGATGATGTAATGCAGTTAAAGGCTATGAAGAAACAATCGGACTATGTCTTTCTAAAGAATATCCACCAACCTCGTGAACAATCGGAAAAAGAAGAGCGTGTTCTCTCTGATTTAGAATTAGACGAGGCTTATAGGCAGGGTCTTCTTGGGCGTCATGTCTATGCAATGGGTGGTATTACGATAGACGATATACCTATTCTTCGTGAGCTTGACTTTGGTGGAGTAGTGGTTCGGAACGACTTATGGGACAAGTTTCATGTTTATAATGAACAGAATTTTAGCTCTATTATTAATCACTTCCGTAGGCTACGTGCACTCTGTTAATGATACAGAGACTTATAAAGATTTATACGTTATCAATATAAACAACAAAAAGAAATGAGTGAAAATAACTCTTTTTTGGTATTCTCTGGTACAAAGACGAGATACCTTGCTGAGAAAATCTGCGCCAGCCTTGGCTGTCCGCTTGGTAACTTGGTGATGACCCGCTTCTCTGACGGCGAATTTGTCGTTTCTTACGAGCAGAGTATTCGTGGTAAGGATGTCTTCCTTGTACAGAGCACTTTCCCAAACTCTGACAACCTTATGGAGCTTCTCTTGATGATTGATGCAGCTAAGCGTGCTTCTGCTCGTCACATTATCGCTGTTATGCCTTATTTTGGTTGGGCGCGTCAAGACCGTAAGGATAAGCCACGTGTCAGCATTGGTGCGAAATTAGTAGCCGACTTGTTGAGTGTTGCTGGTATCGACCGTCTGATTACAATGGACTTACATGCAGATCAGATTCAGGGTTTCTTCAATGTTCCTGTTGACCATCTCTATGCAAGCGGTGTTCTTCTTCCTTATGTTCAGGGCTTACATTTGAAGGATCTTGTTATAGCAAGTCCTGATGTAGGTGGCTCTAAGCGTGCTAATACTTACGCTAAGTATCTTGGTTGTCCATTGGTTCTTTGTAACAAGACTCGTGCACGTGCCAATGTCGTTGACACAATTCAGATTATTGGTGATGTGAAGGATAAGAACGTTATCATCGTTGATGATATGGTTGATACAGCTGGTACTATCACCAAGGCAGCTGATGTTATGAAGGAGGCAGGTGCTAAGAGTGTACGTGCGATTGCTTCTCATTGTGTGATGAGTGGTCCTGCTACTGAGCGTGTAGAGGCTTCT
>CAUVDL010000085.1:0-8770 GCA_963550695.1 uncultured Prevotella sp.
TCATTAGAAATAAATAAGGCAAATATGGAATTTGAACCTAAAGGTATACTGAAAATTGAAGGCAGTTTTTTTGTTCCAGACTATCAGCGTGGCTATAGATGGGGAACATCAGAAGTAGAACTACTATTAAATGATATTACGGAAAACGGCAAGCAACATGGGCAGAATTATTATCTCCAGCCAATTGTCGTAAAGGCTATCGGCAAAAATAATTACGAACTTATCGATGGGCAGCAACGACTTACAACGCTTTATCTAATACTTAGTTATCTGCGTAAACAGCTTCCTAGTGTCCGTATTCGCTATGATATTACTTATGAAACCCGAAAGGAAACACATGATTATCTTCAAAATATAGACTTTAGTAAGAAAGAAGACAACATTGATTTCTTTTTCATTGCCAATGCTTTTGAAACAATTGAAGGTTGGTTTGAAATGAAGCAAAAGAATGGTGAAGACTTATTGGGGATATGTATTAATTTTTATCAGCAACTTAACGAAAATGTGAAAGTTATATGGTACGAACCGGAGAAAAATGTTAGCGGGGTAGAACTTTTTACCCGATTAAATATTGGTCGTATCCCTCTCACTAACTCAGAGTTGGTAAGAGCATTGTTTTTAAGTAGAAATAGCGGATTGACTGATGGTAGACAATTAGAAATAGCGGCAGAGTGGGATAATATCGAAAAAGAATTACACTCTCCGGCTTTCTGGGCATTTCTTACCAATTATAATCCAAAAGAATACCCAAACCGAATAGAATTGCTATTTGACATGATGGCTGGTGGACGAAAAACGAAAGATAAGTATGCAACCTTCTTTTTCTTCAATCAGCGCATTAATGAACAAGGGAATAAGATAGATGTATGGAATAGCATTATAGCCTTTTATGAGCAACTAAAAGAATGGTATGAGAGCAGAGAATTATTCCATAAGGTTGGATATCTTGTTGCATTGAACCAAGAAAACCTTCGCCGTTTGCTTAATGAAACAAAAGAGATGAAAAAGTCGGAGGTAAGTAGCTATATTGACTGCAAGATAAAAGAAAGTCTTAAAGATATAGAATCGCTGGAGAACTTAAATTATCACGATAATTACCAAGACATTCATAATGTATTGCTCCTTTTCAACATTATCTCAATAATGAAGAACGATGATGATAGTCTGCGCTTCCCCTTTGATAAATATAAGGCAAATGGTGTAAAATGGAGTATGGAACATATACATGCTCAGAATGCTGAAACCTTGAACACAAGCGAGAAGCGAAAAGAATGGTTAAGGCTTCATTACGAAGTTTTGTCAAAAGGAAATAGCGAAGATATTAAAGAGTTAGAATCAAGAATAACAGAAGCTCTTAAATTAGAAGTAGTGAGCAGAGAATTGTTTACCACTCTCCAGCGAGATGTGTTTAGCTTCTTTTCAGAAGAGGAAAATGGTGAATATATAGATAATCTATCTAATATGGCTCTACTCAACTGTGCTGATAATGCAGCTTTGAACAATTCTGTGTTTGAAGTAAAACGGCAGCAAATCATCCAAATGGATAAAAAGGGACACTTCATTCCATACTGCACACGCATGGTATTCCTCAAATACTATAATAGTGAAATAAACTCGCAATTACATTCATGGGACGAAAACGACCGCGAAGCCTATATGTCTGCAATAAGCGAAACCCTGTCCCCATATCTAACCTCAATAACTGAAGAATAAATGAAACAATATAGCTTTATAGATGTGTGCCAACAAGAGTTAAATGGCATAGAAATACCTCTTATCCAGCGAGATTATGCCCAAGGACGCAAACAAGAAGCAACAAAGCGTGGTAGATTCCTGCAAGCTTTGCATGAGGCTGTAAAAGGAAAAGGGATAAGTCTAGATTTCATTTATGGAAGTCTTACAAAGGATAAGAAGCTTATTCCTTTGGATGGTCAGCAACGGCTTACCACTCTGTTTCTATTACATTGGTATGCAGCCAAGCGCGATGGCATAGCAAAAGAGGAATGGGAGTGTTTGGGTAAGTTTACATATTCAACTCGTATCAGCGCACGGCGCTTTTGCGAACATTTGCAAGAGTTTACTCCAGTCTTTGAAGGTAAAGACCCTATTTCAGCACAGATACATAACGAGGCGTGGTACTCGTTATCTTGGGATAACGATTCTACTGTGATATCTATGCTTCAAATGTTGGATGATATTGCGCTTACTTTCCATGATATAGATAACCTATGGGAGAAAATATGCAAGAATAAGAAGATTACTTTCTGTTTTAGAACCCTTGAGGATATGGGGGTTACTGATGATATTTATATCAAGATGAATTCACGCGGGAAGCCTCTTACAGATTTTGAACATTTCAAGGCAGAGCTGACAAATTCGATAAAACGGGAAGATTTCAGCCTGAAAATAGACAAAGACTGGATTAATATGCTATGGCCTTACCGAGGAGATAACAATATTATTGACGAAGAGTTTCTTGCTTATTTTCATTTTGTTACAGACATTATATGTATCAAGAAGGGTACCGATATTATTGGGGCAGATCAAGATTTTGATACTGGTAATAGTTATTTTGAAATGATATCGGTTTACAAAGATGAAGATAACCAGAATATCAATTTATTGGAAAGATACTTTGATTGTTGGTGTGAAATTGGGGATATTGATGAGTATTTCAGCAGTTACCTTGCAAATTCCAAATATGAAGAGTCTAAAGTAAAAGTTTACGATTGGAATACCAACTTGTTTAAGGACTGTTGCGAAAATTATCGGGGAGTAGGACGAAGAGGAAGCTCTTTTACTATAAATAAAATAATAATGCTATATGCTTTTATTATCAGGAACACTGAAGGTAAACATATTGATGATAATATATTTCGTCGCAGGCTTCGGATTCTACGCAACCTTGTGTGGAACTCAATTTACGAATTGAGAACAGATCGTATACAAAAACTCTTGGAAGAAACCGAACAGATTATCCTAGAGGGACAAATTTCAGTCAGCAAGGAAGACAGAGGATTCAATCGACAGCAGAAGGAAGAGGAACTCTACAAGCTAACTTGGTGTGAAACTCATTTTGCGTATGTTGATAGTCTGTTCCATTTAGAAGATCATCATCTTCTTTACGGATGTACTGCTATAGCAGATTTGGGAAAGCCAGACATGATAGAAAAACTTCGTACTTTTCTTAATATCGAATTACAAATCATCAGTAGGGCATTGCTTACTTATGGAGATTATGGTCAAACCATTAACAATTACAAGCAAATAGGCAATGGAGCAGAAGACGTTTGGAAACAGCTGCTACATCCTTCTAACCAGAGAGGCGGATTCGAAAATACACGGCGTGTGCTTGCGAAAATGTTAGACAATAGCCCTGCAGTCACGGAAGAAGAGCTGAATGAAAGAATAGACGCTTATCTAAACGCAATAGAAACTCCTAAAGATTGGAGATATTACTTCGTAAAATATCCTTGCATACTGTCAAAACCAACCAACGGAAAGTACGACTGGAAAAACAGCTATGAGTTAAATATAATGAGTGCCAATACCTATCGTGGGCGTTATTGGGATGCAATTTCCCTTGCAATATACAATAAATATGGAGAAATAGAGAATTTATTTTTGGATAATTGGGGAAATCCTCTAATGTTACCATCAGGAAACAAACTTGTTAATAAGCAAGGGTATTTTATAGTACTAAATAAAGAAGGAGAAACTTTGCATGAAGAAAAGATACCTCAAACTGCTGGAGTAGACGCTAAGGATAGAGTAAATATGGCATTGTCGCTGATTAAGAATTATTAAATAGACAAAGATGGAAGAAAATAACAAGTGGGTCATTACAGCAGCCAAAGTAGCACAGCGACTACATAAGGATTAAAAAGATAAGGCTGGTGTAGGCTACTTTAGTGGACACTTGTCTTACGTTGCCTCCTTGCGAAAAACATGGCAGGAAAAGGTTGTTGGATATCTTCATGATGCAAATGAAGATACACCTAATAGTATTGACTCCATTCTAATGATGCTTGAAGAAGAATCAAAAGACACCTTGCTTGCTCCAGAAAGAGATAAAATTTCTAAAGCATTACTTCTACTCAATCACCATACAGCCAAAAACAGAGAAGAATATATCAAGTGCATAAGTAGAGATCCGTTAGCAAAAACCGTTAAAATAAACGATTTAACTCACAACATGGATGTTCGGCGTTTGCCACATATTTCACCCAAAGATATTGAGCGATTTGAAAGATATAAGAAAGAGTATGCTATTCTTACTAAAGACTTCACAAGAAATATTGTACACCAAGTGAAGGGTAACTATAAGAAAAGCTTATCCGTTTGACAAGAGCGAGCTAATCATACAAAATATTCCAAACACTAAGCATTAATATTTATTTGTACGTCATACCCGATAAGTTATGAGGTTGATATTCATAGTATCAAAATTTTTGGGTGTAATAAAGGGTGTAAATCACGTAACTCGTTGATTTACACCCTTGTTTGCGGAGAGAGAGGGATTCGAACCCCCGGTACCTCTCGGTACGACGGTTTTCAAGACCGTTGTAATCGACCACTCTACCATCTCTCCAGAAGGTAACTTTGTAGTCTACCTGCTTCCTTGTTGAAAGCGAGTGCAAAGGTATAGATAATTTCTGAAACTGCAAAATCTAAGACAGAAGAATTTAAGAATAAAACACTTTTTAACTAAAATGGGTATGATAATAGTGGGTTAGGTGTAATATTGTTTTGATGGGATGATAAAATTTAACCCCAATCGGTCATTATACCACAATATGTATAATTCTTCTTACTATGGTATTGTTTCCTAATATCTTTTATTTTCTTATCGGCATCTTGTCTGTCTTTATAACTTGACGTAGTCCGCTACGCCTGCGTTACAAAGCCAAACGATCTTCTCAATAATAAAACAAAAAATGTTTAGGCTTTAATGATTGATTTGGGTTAAACAGCACACAAGGAGGACATCTTTGTAATATTCTATTTTGAATCAAGGTGATTGGTTCATATTGGTGCTGTTTGATAATTCTTTTTCTTGTATGTCTGTCTTTAATTTTGTAATTAATAGTGATAAGTTAAGACCTCACTTTACACTTTCTGCTGAAGTAGTATTGCTTAATATGTGTGGTGTTGAGGGTAAACACATGTGGTGTTAATGGTTAGCACCATTAGTGTTGAGTATTTCGTAGCTTGTAATATGTTATTGGGGTGGAGGATACTTATAGTCGAAAATGTGTTATACTACCAAAAGCAAATAATATACTTGCTTATCTAAAAATAATGCGGAATTACCTACTAAAAGGTAACCCCGCAATAAAATATGGTGCTATTGAATCTTAATGGGATGACAACAGTTTTATGCTAAGATTTGTTTTAGTTGTTCAGCAGTCTATAAGCTATACACTCCCTGCCGCACATTGTCCAGCTACGACACCTGTTGTCCATGCAGCCTGAAGATTAAAACCACCGGTGATGGCATCAATGTCTAAAACTTCGCCTGCAAAGAAAAGATTAGGACAGACCTTACTTTCAAGTGTTTTGGAATTAATAGAGCTAAGGCTTACGCCACCACAAGTCACAAATTCCTCGCGGAAGGTACCTTTACCAGCAATAGTGTATTGATCATTGACCAATGTTTCTATCATGCGATTTAATGTTTTGCGCCCAACTTCTGCCCATGGTTTCACAGGCTCTAAACCAAGTTTGCTAAGTATGTAGAGCCACAGACGACTTGGTAGTCCAAATGGGTGTAGGGTAGCGAGCTGTTTATGTGGGTTAGCAGCCTGCAATTTCAGAAGGTTTTCCTCTACTTCTTGCCGTGTTCGTTCCCCCGTCCAGCTGATAGCAAGCGGAGCTTTATAATCATTTTCAGCAAGTAAACGAGCTGCGTATGAAGAAAGTTTCAAGGCAGCAGGACCACTCACACCCCAATGTGTCACCAGCAATGGCCCTTGAGCACGCAACTTTGTTCCAGGGATCGTTGTTACAACTGGGTCAACAACCGTTCCCATGAGGTCGCAGAAAGCACGGTCCTTTATATTAAAGGTGAAAAGTGATGGTACAGGTACTTCTATTTCATGTCCAAGTCGAGCGAGGTATTGTAGCCCACGCCCATTGGGTGAGCCGCCCGTTGTTATAATAGCACGATGGAATATACGATGTGTACCATTCTCAAATTCCAATTTTAGTCTTTCGTCTTCTAACTTATGAATATCCATCAATCGGTAGCGATGACATATAGTCACACCGAGTTCATTAGCTTGTCGCATCAGACAATCAATAATGGCATGTGAGTCTTGTGCCTTTGGGAAAACACACTCATCTTCTTGTGTCACCAATGGTACACCATGTTTCTCAAACCATTTATATGTATCTTCGTGGCTAAATGTTTTCATCAATCGTTTCATGAGTTTATGACCGCGGGGGTAAGCCTGCTTCATGTCCGAGATAGCTGCAAAGCTATTTGTAACGTTACAGCGTCCCCCTCCAGTGATCTCAACCTTAGCTAATACCTTTTGCGCACGTTCAAAGATAGTAACCTTACATGAAGGATTTGTTTTTCGAGCCGTGATAGCTGCCATGAAACCAGCTGCGCCTCCACCAATGATTGCTATATCCATTTTATTTAAGTTAGAATTTAAGATTAATAATTATGGTCATTATCTAATCATTTATGATATCCCATTTTAACGTTCTTATCTTTTACTCTCTTATAGATGTATATTACAAAGGTAGTGTATTAGCAGGGAAAATACAAATAGTTAACATTTCTTTACGCAATATATTTGGTTCTACCATTAACTGTGTGGACGCTTTTCGTACTGCTTTAACGGAAGAACCAAAGTTACTTATTAAACAAAAATATAGCTAAGACGTCAACTATCTATTCTATTATTATCCTCTGACACTGAAAACCTTCTCATTTTATGACTTCGAAAAGGCAAGAGATGTTGAAAAAACGATAAATATTATTATCAATAGAGGCTAATAATTCTGAAGTAATAACTTTATATTTCATAGGATAAAACTATTGTAAAAGCTAATACTTTACCTGTTGTTTATTCTTACTAGTATTTCGTATTACATTGAAAGATAATACGAAATATTGTTTAGTTAACTTTATTTCACTAATTATGCTTGACTTTATTACGAATAATTCGTAGCTTTGTGGTGTAAACTTTTAGATATATAATTTATGGAGAAACTAACTAAACAAGAAGAAGAAATAATGTTACAGGTATGGAGTTTAAAAACTTGCACTATCAAAGATGTGCTACAAGAGTTGGAAGAACCTAAACCTCCTTATACCACAGTGGCTTCTATTTTGAACAATCTGAAGCGTAAGGGATATGTAGTCGCTGAGCAGCATGGACTGACCTATCACTTTGTTCCGAAGATAGAACAGACGAAATATAAGGCAGATTTCATGAAAGGCTTCGTTGATAAGTACTTTAAAAGCTCTTTCCGTGAAATGGTTTCCTTTTTTGCAAAGGAGGATAACATCTCGCCAGAAGAACTGAAAGATATTATAAATGAGATTGAAAAGGGGAAAGAGGAGTAATCGATAAATACGTATTTTTTCTTTTCTCTAATAACAATGACTTAACGTTTTGACGATAATGATAATGTATTTATTGAAATTGAATATAGCCCTTATTCTACTTTTCAGCTTTTATAAGTTGATGTTCACAGGAGATACCTTCTTTTCATGGCGTCGGGCTACGCTTATCGGAATGTATTTTGTTGCTATGATGCTACCTCTAATGGATTTTTCCGCATGGCTAAGCAACAGTGAAGGAATGACATTCATTGCAAATGAGTATGCAATAGTCGTTTTACCAACTGTATCTACTTCATCGAAAGGTGGTGGAGTCTTACTATGGGAGTTGGTAGTTTTGATAGTTTATAGTGTTGTTACCTGTGTTTTACTACTACGTTTTTTATGGCAGTTGATTTCTATTATATTGCTAAAGAACAATAGTCAAACTGCGTATATACATGATACAGAGGTTTATGTGTTAACTAATGACGAAGGTCCTTTCTCTTTCTTTAATTGGATATTTATCAATCCAGAGAGGCATAAGAGCGATGAGATTGAGGAGATTATGATGCATGAATTGACACATTGCCAGCAATTCCATTCAATAGACATAATCTTAGCAGAACTATTTTGCATTGTCTTTTGGTTTAATCCTTTCGTTTGGTTGCTCAAACGTGAAGTGCGATTAAAGCTTGAGTATCTTGCTGATAATAGTGTACTTGCTAATGGCAAGGATAATAAAGTATATCAGTACCATTTGCTTGGACTAACATATAGGAAGAATGTAGCTACAATATCAAATAATTTCAATGTTTTACCTATTAAAAAACGCATCAAGATGATGAACAAAAAAGAAACAAAGGGAATCCTTAAAGCAAAGTATATGCTTTATATTCCATTGGTTGCAATGTTATTGGCGGTAAGTAATATCGAGACTATTGCGCGTAATGTAGCAAAGGTTACGTCAAGTGTTGAGATACAACAAAAACCAAAGAAAGCGCCTAATCGCGTATTTACAGTTGTAGAAGTCATGCCTACATTTAAAGGTAATTTAAATCAATGGCTATCAAAGAATCTTCGTTATCCGAAAGATGCAGTAAGTAGAAAAGAGCAAGGATGTGTTGTGGTACGTTTTATCGTAACAGCCAAGGGCGAGGTTATTCAGCCAGAGATTGTACGTTCTGTCACTCCTTCTCTTGATAAGGAAGC
>CAUVDL010000086.1:0-8662 GCA_963550695.1 uncultured Prevotella sp.
CCTGCCTGTCACGCAGGAGGTCACGAGTTCGAGTCTCGTACGCACCGCTGAAACCTTGGCTTCCCGCCAAGGTTTTTTGTTTTTAATAGATTAACAGCGTAGACAAGAGAACCGTTGCTTGTGAATGGGAGACAGAGTAACATGAGAACATATTTTTAACGAAGAACAAGTGGTCGAGGAATCACGTAGACGAGGGTACAAGATAATTGTAAAAGACAAAGTAACAAGACAGATAAGGAGCAGAAAAATCATTACATTTTATCGCTTAAACCTCACGTAAAAGTCGAGCAAAAAACGCTTAAAAGAACCGCTCTGGAACCAACTGTGAATCAAATAGTTATAAAGTAGCAAAGTGAAAGGTGCCTAATAGCACTTCAAAAGGGCGTTAGTAAGAACACAAAAGAGCACCTTTTGCAAGCTAATTAGGCGTCTTTTAGAAGCTAAAAGACCATATACTTAGTTTTATGACGTGTGAAAAAAGTTGACAAGTTTGAGTCTTTGACTGGCTAACAAGGTATATGTACTTATCAATTTACAAGTTGACAAGTAGACAAGTTAACAAGGTGATTGATAAGAAAAAGACAAAGTAACGTAGGAACTTTTTAGCAAACAAGTAAATGAATGAAAAGGTGAATAGGACTTATTAGCCTTACTTTATCACTCCATATTTCGGAAAACCTTAAATGGGTCTTCAGGATTTTGGAGTGATAAGTTTTGCCGCTTGTGTTTAGAGTTTGAAGCAATGTCACACGGAGGCACGGAGAGGACGGAGGATTATTAAAACAAAGCAATGGAAGTCACGGAGGCACCGTCGGTGCATAGAGCGACGGAGCTTGTTTGCCAATTCTATTAGCAATTTATATACAAAGAACTTATCCCAAAATAGTTATCAAGAATCTGTATGCTATACCTCCGTCGCTCTATGCACCGTCGGCACCTCCGTGACATTGCATTACCTCCGTCCACTCCGTGACTCCGTGTGCCTAATATATAAGTCTTTTAGTTTGTCACTCCAAATTTCGGAAGAACCTTTTTTATTTATTCTTATTCAGTTATCAACTCAAAATACCATTAGGTTCTCCTTTCTTTTACATTCCCTCCGTCTGTAACCATTGGATAAACACATTGGGGAAATATTCTGTGCGTTCCATGACCTTTAAGTCTCTGAACATTTTCGTTCATCTAAAAAATGCCCATAGAGCTGCGCTTTCTTGCATGGCTTTGCCTTCTGCAAGAGGATATTATAATCAAAATACTAAGAAAAGTTATTACAATTCAGCAAAGAATATCCCTAAGAGAATGACTAAAAACAAGCATTTCTCGTCCCTCTGTAATCTTCTTGTAATCAGCAACTTGCACTATTCCATTGCAAAACATGCTTACTTGGATTCCAAAAGGGCGTTAGTAAGAACTCAAAAGGGCATCTTTTGCAAGCTAATTAGGCGTCTTTTAGAAGCTAAAAGACCATATATTGGTTTTGAAGGGTACGAAAAAATTTGTCAAATATCAAAGTAAACGAGTTTACAAGTGGACAAGAGAATCAGGTATATACATAAAGAGCACTTCTTCCAAAGCAAAAGGGCATGAATGGAAAAACCAATTCATGCCCTTTATTTATACCACTATTAATTATATTTACAGAGCAGAGGGCGAGAGAAGGTGACAACACCAAGTTGCACTTTACAGCCATCACCCTCAAATATCTATCACAACATATAACTTGTAAACTTGTTCTCTCCTTAACTCGTCAACTAAAACTCGTTCTTTTGTTTCTTTGTCTTTCTCCGCAAGCAAATCGTTAACACGTCCACAAAAGCCCGTTCCTTTGTTACTCAAAAGAACTTTGTTCATCTGTTACTATGTCTTCACTATTACCCTGCCTCGCAACAAACCCGTGTACTTATGTTACTATGTCTTTCTATTATTCTGTCTACAAGCAATCCATTCACTCGCCTACTTTCTCACCTTCTTACCTTTAACAATCACAATCTGATTGTGGATATTCTGAGTGTCCGCAACCTTCACGCCAGAGAGCGTATAGGTCTCGACTGGCTGTTCACGGTCGGCAGAGAGGGTATTGATGCCTGCTGATGTCTGCAACGGAGTGTAGCTAAAAGAGATTGTGTTGTCATTATTCCGAACAATCTGCTTAACTCCTGCCTGAGGACTGACGTTATAGTTCGTGTAGAAACTCAGACGAGGGTCGGTAGACTTCGTCAGACTATTGCTCATATTCGCTGGAAATGGGTCGTTGTTCTGTGTGTCATGATCGAGTCGAGCATCGGCAGGAACAATCGTGAAGCGTGGATGGCGCTGTGCCGAAGCAGCATTGAGGTTGTTCATTCGCCATGATTTGGCATCGAAATCTACGTGGAAAACCATCAATCCGTGTCCCGGCAACTCTGTGTCCCAACGGTGAGGCGTACGGTTTTCAAGGATGTAATACTCGTTCCTCGTGTCTGGATTGTAAAGTAAGTAGGCATCGCCACCCTCAGCAAGTCCTTTCATATTCTTCACCTCGACAGCCTCATCGGCAAGTGTGATAGGCTTTAACCAACCCATATATGCCTTCTCGTAAGCATCGTAACCAGCTGGTACTGTACCAATTCCCGTACCACCATACACGTTTTTCAAACTCTCTGGACCACCGTTATAACTACCCGAACACATCAAGTCGTATCGCCCAGAACCAATGTTACTGCCGCCACGTGTATCATAAAAGTCGGGCAATCCAAGACAATGCGAGAACTCATGACAGATGGTGCCGATACCAGAATAGAACACACGCTCCTTGCCATTGAGCTGTGCACGGATAATCTCGTTGCTACAAGCGTAGGTGTTTATCGTTTGTCCGTTGAATGTTAGTGCGTTAAGTCCTGCATCAGTGAGCGAATACTTGTGTGGCCAGATGGTGCTTGACTCACCACCAGTAGCCTCACCCTCGCCAGCATAGATGACATAAACCTGCTCTACCTCACCATCATCATCCCAGTCGTACTTGCTGAAATCTACCTGCCCTTTGATCGCATTGCAGGCATCAATAATCATCTGTGGCGCATTCGCATCATTCTGATTACCTGTTCGCTCACCATAAAACTTATAAGGATGCTTGAGCTTTACGGGACCTACAACGTCGAAAGTGAGGTCGAACTTGCCGTTACTCTGGTCGAGAAAATAGTCGTGGACGCTACCGATAGCCCCATTGTTATTGGTATATCCTACCTTATTAAGCATATTCTCATAGAGCGTCTTGACATCATTCTCACGTGGTCGGAGCGTCAACACATTCTTTGGGTCTTTGAAAGCCATATCCTCGAACTCAACCAAGATGACGAGTCCTTTCTTCTTACCCTCCCATGTCATACCTAAATCCTGTCCGAAAGGCTTAGAATTGACATGAATCTCATGCTGTTTTTGCAATTGTCTTACTTGCTGAATGGCTGCTGCAACAAGTTCCTCCCTACCCTTTCGCAATGCTTTGTTATGAGCTAACACCGATGAAGCCACCAACTGATTGTCCTCAATGCAGGCATAATAGTAACTACCATCATGCGGTAACACTGGTATGCCATCTTCCGTCAGCGCATAATTGAAATGCTCATCGCCCACGGTCATTACTTTCAGGATTGTTCCGTCAGCCTGCTTAAAGCTTCGCCACATTCGCATGGCAGGAATAGCAAATGATGATGTTGCCAACAATGCGCTGGCTAAGAGAGTTATAATTTTCTTCATACAAATGCTTTTTAATAATGATTCTTTGGTTTTTATTGGTAAGATTTTATCTATTAGAAGATGACACAAAGATAAGAAAAAAATAAATGGTAAGCAAACAAAACGATAAAATACTTTGATAATTCATAATGCATAATGCATAATTCACAATTCAGAATTCACAATTCATAATTATGATTACTAACTAACCCTCAATACTCAAAGTTAATCGTTCTAATCATAAAGTTCAAAGTTCAAACCTCAATGTTCAAAGGTCAAAGGTCAAACCTCAATGTTCAAAGTTCAAACCTCAAAGTTCAAAGTTAATAGTTAATAGTTCTAATCATAAAGTTCAAACTTCAATGTTCAAAGGTCAAAGGTTAAACCTCAAAGGTCAAAGGTCAAAGGTCAATGTTCAAAGGTTAAGATTATTCTTTAATTATTCACTGTCTAAATAGCCCCAATTCGATAAAAAAAGAGTATTAAAAATTGCCATACACAAAAATAATTAATACCTTTGCACTCACAAAGATTGTAATTATTACAGAGAGATAACAAACCATTATTCTACTGATTATCAGTAGTTGATAGGCTAATAAGTTCGTATTTGCCACATATTTTATCAAAATACAAAAACATTATAATACAGAAACATTATGAAAAAGAAATTTATTTGTACCGTTTGTGGTTATATTCACGAGGGAACAGAGGCTCCAGCAGAGTGCCCAGTATGTCACGCTAAGGCAGATAAGTTCAAGGAATTCAACCCAGCAGCTTTGAAGGGTACTAAGACTGAGCAGAACCTTAAAAACGCTTTCGCAGGTGAGAGCCAGGCTCACACTAAGTATCTCTACTATGCTTCAAAGGCTAAGAAGGACGGCTTCGAGCAGATTGCAGGTTTCTTCGAGGAGACTGCACGCAACGAGAAGGAGCACGCTAAGATCTGGTTCAAGTTCCTCCACGAGGGTGACATCCCTACAACTACTCAGAACCTCGCTGACGCAGCAGCTGGTGAGAACTACGAGTGGACTGATATGTACGAGCAGATGGCAAAGGATGCTATCGAAGAAGGCTTCCCAGAGTTGGCTGTTAAGTTCCGCAGCGTGGGTAAGGTTGAGAAGCACCACGAGGAGCGTTACCGCAAGCTCTTGAAGAACATCGAGGACAGCGTGGTATTCTCTCGCGAGGGCGACTGCATCTGGCAGTGCCGCAACTGTGGTCACATCGTTATCGGCAAGAAGGCTCCTGCTGTTTGCCCTGTATGTAACCACCCACAGAGCTTCTTCCAGGTTGAGGAGTCAAACTACTAAATCAGCGCGATAATAATTCCAAAGCGTTAGTCACACAGTGCCAAGATCTCTCGGGTCTTGGCACTTTTTTTGGTCCTTCCGTTAAATGTGTAGATTGTTAATAGAATGAGATTAATCTACATACATGGTATGATTCCCCCCAATTAGATGGTTTCACAAGGGGGGATAAACTACATGAGAGATGTAATTAGGTGCGATATCTATTTGCCTTCTACAACTAACTTATCCCCTTATTAGTCGGAATTTGTAAACTATTTTCGTGCGGTTCAAAACCAACACATACTCTTTTGGTTTCTAAAAGATGCCCAATAGACTTGCAAAAGATGCCCTTTAAGACGCTTACTAACGCCCTTTTGAACCCTTACTAAGCACCTTTTAAAATCCCTCCTTGCAACTATTTGATAACAAACAACTTACAAGGGTATAAGAAAAGCACGTTTTTAGCCGTTTTTTCGACCTTTCCAATCAACATTTTGTAAGGATATTTTACACACAGAACCTCACCCCCTCTCTAAGAGAGAGAGGGAGTGCTGAAAACAACTTGCTATGGAGTATTGTTAATCGATTGCAGTGTTGGAGTAGCTAAATGTATTTCCTAATCAATAGGGATATCTCGCTAATCACTCCCCTCCCTATGGGGGAGGGGTTGGGGGTGGGGCTGCTTGGTGTTGACTATCTTAGCCATGTTTTTGTTTAAAGAGTAACTGTTAACATATCAACACTGAAAGAAACTAAACAACGATTATTCTCCGCAAAGACTTGGATTTATAGCAAAAAGTCGTAAGTTTGCTGCAATAAATAAGAAGTGTATGAATAATCAATATATATGGCAGAATGCAGACAACTGACAACAATTAGCCTCTCCCCCAGCCCCTCCCCCATAGGGAGGGGAGTAAAATGCGAGATACCCCTTGTGGTTAGTTGACGAGGTTAAAACAACACTGGCAACAAGCAACTTGTCAACTCATCAACTTCAAAATGTTCTTATGTTACTTTGTCTTTTATTTACCCTGTCTACAAGCAACATATTAACCTGTCAACTTGTTAACTCGTCAACTTTATTTTTGTCTTTTATTTACCTTGTCTACAAGCAACATGTTAACCTGTCAACTTGTTAACTCGTCAACTTTATTGTTAACTCGTCAACTTTATTTTTGTCTTTTTTGAAAATAATTGCAGAAATATTTGGTGCAATCATTTTATTTCATATCTTTGCACCCGAAATGAATAAATAAAAAGAAAATAAACTAATAAAGTTTCATATTTCAACGACAGTCAGCTATCCAGAGGCAAATGCTAACATCGAAGCCACTATGCCGAAAAGAATTTGACACGATACTACTTTGAAAAAGCAAATCAATAACTATCTACCGAATTTAACGCTATAAACAATCATAACAATGAAAAAGTATTATCTTGCAGTGAGCTTGGCTGTATGCTTGGCTTCTGCACCACTCAGCTCCTACGCACAGTATTCTAAGGCAAAGGCAACTGTTGCCAAAGAGAGTGAGACTCAGAAGGAGAAGCAACAGTTCACACTTGGTTTCTACAAGACCTATATGAACAGTCTTATCTATCAGCTCTCAGACCTCTACATGGTGATTGCAAAGAAGTTTGTAAGTGAAAACGTATTGAAAAAGAGTGCAGAGACTGGTGCTGACGTACTTCTTGATGCGCAGGATTGTGTAGAGGAGAATCTACGTACACTGAAAGTTGTTCCGCTGAACAATGATTGGCTTTCTGTTTCGTTCTTATGGACTTCGAGCTACAAGAAGGTGCCTACAAAGCATACTGTGGTTTATGTTAAGGTGAAGGAGCAGGGCAAGTCATTTATCATCGAGGATGCTACTACTGTGAAGCCAAAGCTGACAAAAATATAATTCATAATTCATAATTATGATTACCGCTGTGGGAATCGTGAAAAAGTAAAAGGTCAAACTTCAAAGCTTAAACATCAGAATTCAAAGGTCAAAGGTAAAATATCTGGAAATCGTGTAAATATTAGAATTCATCCAGCCCGTTCGAATGGAACCGAGGGATGCATTGGTTTAAGAACAAATAAAATTCAGCTGACAAGGGCAAGATATCTCATTAGAAATTCTCTTAGGAAAGGAGTAACCATAAGGCTTCATGTCCTAATTAATGAGTAGTGTTTCTGTTAACATCTTTCGTTTTTTATTTTTAAGTACATATAAGTAAAATATTTGATTATGAAAAGATATATAACGATAATCCTCTTATCATACATGTGTTTCTTTTCTATGTATGCGCAACACTCAGCTAAGGATTGTTTATATGATCTTTATAAAGCTCTTAGTACGTGTCATAATAAAGATTACATTGGGATAGGAGACTGTAATTATTCTATTAGCTCCCTTTACCAAGGAAAGAATGAGCGAATAATTTTTGATGCGATAAAAAATGCGTGTATATTTAGCTATGGCAACCCCCTTGACTCTGTTGTAGAAGTTAATTTAGGAAATCAAGTACTATATTTTATGGTGAATACAGAATCACCTCGTAGCTTTAAATATTCTGATATTAATTCTATATATGATGGGAATGGGCTCAGTCTTGTAGATAGAGATGATTATATGAAATTTCCAGCGATTATTAATGACTCTGACGGCTTTACTTACGTTAGAGAGGGGCCTTCTAAAAAGTATAGGGTTAAAGGTAAAATATTGAAAAATGATATTTTTTTGTATACGCCTGTTTTAGACGGAGATTGGTATAGGGTCTACTCTAAAAATGGTAGTGCATACCTTGGATATGTATATCGCAAACGGATTCTACCTTATGATAAATGTCCTATTAATATAAAAAAGAAAATGGAGAAAATTATGTTTGACTAAGTATCCCATATTTTTGATGTTTGTAATTAAGTCAAAGAATATGGCTTTGTAATAAATATAATTCAGAATTCATAATTCAGAATTCATAATTATGATTACCGCTGTGGGAAAAGTGAAAAAGTAAAAGGTCAAAATTCAAAACTTAAACATCAAAGGTCAAAATTCAAAGTTCAAAGGTAAAATATCTAATTAAACAAATCATAACAACATGAAAAAGCTAATTTTATTCTGTTGCATACTCTTTGGAGCAAATGCAATTTCTCAAGCTCAGACAACAAAGTGTGGTGTTTATCAACTCATTAACACTAAGGAAAGTAAGAATGTTCTCAAAGACCACAACATCGTAATTGAGAAGGGTGCAAACGGTAAAATCTCTGGTAGATTCTATGGTACCACAGACGATTTTATTGATGCTCGCGAAGGCTATCTCCCCGGTCATTTTGTAGCACCAATGGAGAATCTCCGAATAACAAAAGATAGTATCTTCTTTACTATCAACGTGGCGCACAAAGACCTCTTTAAGAATCCTATCCCTCGCAACGTGAAAACAGCCAAAGCTGCTCACGCCCTTAAAAGAGCAGCGTGGAAGAGTGGCTGGATAGGCGACAACCTACAGCGTAGCTATGCTGCAGAAATCGGAAAGGGAGTGGTTAAGTATTAAAAAGGGACCAACCAACCTCTCCCCCAGAGGGTGTGTCAAAATGTACACATCCTCTTTTTTATGCACAAAACCCCGACTTTCTCAAGCCAGGGCTTTGCTATTTCCTAAAGTTTTTGTACCTTTAG